>JAUYDN010000102.1 GCA_030691775.1 Dehalococcoidia bacterium | reverse complement strand
CTCGTTGCCGGGGTTGACATCCGGATGGTACTGGAAAGCGAGCTTACGATAGGCAGTTTTAATTTCCTCAGGGGTGGCGTTTTCAGATACGGCGAGAATCAGGTAGTAGTCTTTCATTTACAGCTCAATTATATCATCGTTTATCATTGACACCCCACCCTGAGATTCTTCGCCCGATTTCATCGGGACTCCAGAATGACAAACCGCTCTCACTGTTCGGTGGTGCCTCATATCGCGGGCAATCATTTAGAGTTTAGAATTTAGATATTAGAATTTGGGAGGAGGGCAGTCGGGGGTGGGGAAAGCTATTGACTTTCATCACTGGTTCGCCTATAATCGCACTCAATATGGGATTCCTCAAAGGTCTTGCCATCGGTCTGCTCAGCTTCATTCTTTTCATCCTGCTCACCGTGTTTGGAATTGCGTTCACTGTCAATCAAATCGCGCTCAACCCCAACTTCATCACCGGTGTCATCAACGAAATTGATTTCTCGGACCTGGCGCAAGAAATGCTGAAACAGCAGTCTCAAGACGAAGGTCCTCCACCGGAATTGGTGAATGCCGTCATCTCCGCGCTTGATAAAATCGAGCCGGTATTGAAGGAGAAAATCAACCTGGCGATTAAAGATGCCTATGCCTATCTGCTGGGCAAATCAAATGCGCCCGATTTCAAGAAGACCCTGGGCGATACTTTTATGAATCCGCCTTTCATCGAGTCCGTCCTGAACAGCATCGACCTTTCACAAATAATCAACCAGTTAATGCAGGAGCAGTCGCCAGGCGGTGAAGGTGACGCGCTTACAAAGTCGTTATTCGCAACCGTGGATAAACTGGAGCCGACCATCAAGAAACAGGTGGTGACTGCCTCCGGTCCCGTTTTCAATTATCTGCTGGGGAAAACACAGACGATTGACTTAAAGACCACGATGCGGCAGACCGTCCTCAACCGTGATTTCGTGACCGCACTTATCGATGCGCTGGATATCAAGACTTTAGCCCGCGATATGCTCACCGACCAGCTGGATATCCAGTTACCGGCGGGGGTGGGGTTGGCACGCACAGAAATCGACCAGATAATCACAGCACTGGAACCGGCATTCAAGCAGGGGTTAGTTTCGGCGGCGGACCCGATGGCGGACTGGTTACTCGGTATCCGCCCGAGTTTCAGTGTCAACATCTCACTATCGCCGGCGATGCCCCAGGTCAAGACCATCATCAGGCAGGCTTTTATGCGCCAGTTACCACCTGAACTTGTCAGCGCACCACAGGCACTGGTCGACCAAGCATTTGAGACTTTCTGGGCGTCTGCCGCGGGTAGCATTCCTGCCAGCTTCAGTATCGATTCCAGTATGTTCGGCACGGGTATTCCACAAACAATTACCAAGGCACTCGGTTCAATGCAGGATAGTCTCAGGGACATGCGTGGCAACATCAACGAGGTGGACGTCGCTTTTCGGGATGCCAGGTCCAGAGCCAACACGATGTCAATCACACAGTTAGGCGAAAATGGTCAACAGACGCTCGTGGAACAGTTGGCTATGCTAATTACGGTAATCAAGTTTTTCCGCATGGTGTACTGGGGTTTGATTATCGGGATGCTGGTTATCATCGGCCTGATTGTGCTCATCCACCGGTCGGTGCGCGGCACCAGCCGCGACCTGGGTATTACGTTCCTGTCTTACGGAGCTATAGAGTTTGCGGGGGTGTTCATTATTAGAAGCATTATTACCCGCCCCGAGTTTTTACAGGGTATGATGACGGGTGGAGAAACCCCGGCATCGTTACAGCAATTAGTGTCTTCAATTATGCTCAAACTTACCCAGCCGCTCTTTACCTTCACTCTCGCCTGCGCCATCATCGGCATCGTCTTGCTGGTAGTCTCTTTTGTCTACCCGAAGAAACAGAAAATGGTAGAGACGGTACAGCCGCCGGCAACGACCCCGTAACTGTTATCCCTTACAGGCAAATAATCTTCCGCCTTTTCCGTTTCACCACGCTCAACATCAACTGCCCACGCACCGACCATGCGGAAAAACAGCCCATCTATTTTCCTATCATATACTTTTCTGAAAAATATATTTGCGCACGACTATTGACATTTCACTGTTTATTGTTTATTATTTATGGCTGGTAATCGGCAAACGGTTGCCGTTTGTGTCATAATTTAAGTATGAGTATTGGTACAGAAACCCAGGAAGTCAAACGTAAAGTCATCGCCATCCTCAAAATCCTGCGTGATTCCAGGGACCCGCTTGGCGCCCGTGTTATCGCCCAGAAACTAAAAGCCCACGGCGTCGAGTTAGGCGAACGCGCCGTCCGCTACCACCTGAAGCTGATGGACGAGCGTGGTCTGACGGAACTCGTCGGCAGGGACGGGCGTCTCATCACCGCGCAGGGCATCGAAGAGCTGCAGAGCGCCCTCGTCAGGGATAAAGTCGGTTTTGCCATCTCCCGCATCGAGCTACTCGCTTTCCGCACCAACTTCGACCTCGAGAAGCGCACCGGACTCATACCCGTCAATATTTCCTATTTCCCCAAAGAAAAATTCGCGGAAGCACTCCGCCTGATGAAACCCGCTTTCGAGAAAGGCTGGTGTGTCAGCGACCTGGTGGCGACCGCCCGGGAAGGTGAGCGTTTCGGCGATGCGATTGTACCGCGAGGCAAGGTGGCGCTGGCAACCGTTTGCAGTATCGTCATCAACGGCACACTTCTTAAAGCCGGCGTGCCCACGGATTCCCGCTTCGGCGGCATTCTGGAGATAAGGGATAACAAGCCCACCCGTTTCGTGGAGTTGATTCATTATAACGGTTCGTCAATGGACCCTTCCGAGGTGTTCATCCGCGCCCGCATGACATCCGTAGGCGAGGTAGCGCGGCGGGGTGAAGGTAAAATCCTGGCGAACTACCGGGAAATTCCAGCCCTCTGCCGTCCGATTGTCGAGGACGTTGCCGCTAAACTCAGGGAGGCAGGACTGGGTGGATTATTACTGCTCGGTAATGCCAGTGAACCGGTTTGTGAGATTCCTGTCGAACTCAACCGGATAGGAGCCATCCTCGTCGGCGGTCTTAATCCAGTGGCGGCCGCGGAGGAAGGCGGCATCGAAGCTGAGAGCCACGCGATGAGCACCGTAATGGACTACCAGGGCTTGATAAAGATAAGCGACCTTATTTGACACCCGGTAAGGAGCAACAATGAAAGAAATCAAGGTCATTCCATGCCTGGATATCCGGGAAGGGCGGGTGGTCAAGGGGATTAAATTCGTTAACCTGAGGGACGCCCGCGACCCGGTCGAAGCGGCACAAGCCTACTGCAAACAGGGCGCCGATGAGCTTGTATTCCTCGATATTTTCGCTACCGTTCAGAACCGCAAAACACGGCTGGAGTGGGTAAAAAGGGTCCGTGCCGTCACTACTGTTCCGTTTGCCGTCGGTGGTGGTATCGGCAGTCTCGAAGATATGAAAGCCTTGCTCGATATGGGCGTGGATAAGGTTTCCATAAACACCGCGGCAGTCAGGAACCCGGAACTCATCTCACAGGCAGTGAAAACTTTCGGGCGAGAACACCTGGTGGTGGCAATCGACGGCAAAAAGAACCCCGTAGGAAACCGTTTGCCGCGACTTGAGGTCGTGGTGAGGAGTGGCGAGGAGGGGACCGGGCTCGATATCGTTGCCTGGGCAAAGAAAGTCGAGTCTCTCGGCGCAGCGGAAATATTGCTCACGAGTAAAGATGCCGATGGTACAAAGGCAGGCTATGACCTGGAGATGACCGGAGCCGTTGCCGAAGCCGTAAGTATCCCGGTCACGGCATCCGGCGGCGCGGGCAAGCTGGAACACCTCTACGATGCTATCGCCATCGCTAAAGCCTCCGCTGTCCTTTGTGCCTCCGTATTCCACTTCGGCGAAATCACCATCCCGCAGGCGAAACAGTACCTGAAATCAAAAGGCATTCCCGTACGGATATAAGGGAGCTTTGCAGTCCCTGACAATATCAGAACAAACCAACAGGAGAGGAGTAACTACGTATGAATCTGCAACGACCCAATGCCAATGATGCAACCCGGACCGCCAACCGCTCGCGCAGTGTTGTGCCGATGAGCGGCCTGTGCAGTCGCTGTCTTGACGGCTGTACCGGTAACTGCGAGGTGTTCAAGGCGACCTTCCGCGGCCGCGAGCTCATCTACCCCGGTCCTTTTGGTGAAATCACCGCCGGCGCGGACAAAGATTACCCGGTCGATTACTCACATCTCAATATCCAGGGCTACGCGCTTGGCGCCCGCGGCTTACCCCCCGGCGTGGTCGGCGACCCGGATACCGCTACTTTCCCCGGCGTCAATACCGAGACCGAATACGGCTGGACCAAAAAAGTCAAGATGAGTGTGCCCATTTTCACCGGCGCACTCGGTTCCACTGAAATTGCCCGCAAGAACTGGGAGCACTTCGCCGTCGGCGCGGCAATCAGCGGCGTCACGCTGGTCTGCGGCGAGAACGTCTGCGGTATCGACCCCAAATTGGAGCGTGATTCAAAGGGAAAAGTGACGTCTTCCCCGGATATGGACCGTAGAATCGAGACTTACCGCCGCCATCACCGCGGTATGGGTGAAATCCTGGTGCAGTGCAACGTGGAAGACTCCCGGCTCGGTGTCGCCGAGTACGTTCTCCGCAAGCATAAGCTGGATACCATCGAGCTGAAATGGGGCCAGGGCGCCAAGAGCATCGGCGGCGAAATCAAAGTCGGCAGTCTGGACCGCGCGCTGGAGCTGAAAAAACGTGGCTACATCGTGACCCCGGACCCGTCCAATCCCATCAGCCAGACGTCTTTCAAAGCCGGCGCAATTAAAGAATTCGAACGCCACAGCCGCCTTGGTTTTATCGACGAGGAAGGGTTCTACGCACGGTGCAAGGAACTCAGGGATATTGGGTTCAAGCGCATCACGCTCAAGACCGGGGCATACAGCCTCCGCGAACTTGCCATGGCGATTAAGTGGGGTTCACGGGCAAAGATCGACCTGCTCACCGTCGATGGCGCATCCGGGGGCACGGGTATGAGTCCCTGGCGCATGATGGTGGAGTGGGGCATCCCGTCCATTTACCTTCATGCCGCGGCGTATGATTTCGCCCGCCGGCTGGCAGACAAAGGTGAGCGTCCACCCGACCTGGCTTTCGCCGGTGGCTTCTCCAGTGAAGACGGCGTCTACAAAGCGCTTGCTCTCGGTGCGCCGTTCGTCAAGGCTATCTGCATGGGCCGCGCGCTGATGATTCCGGGGATGGTCGGTAAGAACATCGCGCAGTGGATTGCGGATGGCAAACTGCCGAATACCGTCAGCCAGTTCGGCTCTACGCCGGAAGAAATATTTGTCAACTACGAAGAGGTCAAGAACCTGGTCGGCGCCGACGAGATGAAGAACATTCCGCTTGGCGCGGTGGGTATCTATAGCTACAGCCAGAAAATCAAGGTCGGGTTACAGCAGTTGATGGCTGGCTCCCGCTGTTTCAACGTGCCAGCAATCTCCCGCAAAGAGCTGATGTCCCTTACCGAAGAGTGCGCCAAGGTCACCAGCATCCCGTACGTGATGGATGCTTACAGGGAAGAAGCACTCGCCGTCCTTGACAGCTAACCTTTAACACTCAATCAAGGCGAATGGGAGTCCCCTTCCTCCAGCGTGGGGCTTTGCCTCAAAAGTCGAGTGACCTTGTCACCCTTCCCCCGATGAAAATCGGGGGAAGGGTCTCCCTGCCTACTGAGTAGTGTCGGAGATTCTTCGTTCGTCCGACTCCGTCGGACTCCTCAGAATGACATTTAGGGCAACGCCCCAGCGTGGGGGAGGGGACTTCCCCATTTTAACTTTCAACGGTCAGCTATCAAAGCTATAAGCCAAATGCTGAAAGCTCCCGTGCGCTTGCACTCAAACCCGTTCCCTGTGTATGATGTTGTTTATAACGGAAACAAGCTATCTGCGGATGCATAATGGACGCCAACCTGATTGAGACAGGGACAAAAGAAATCCTTTCCACTCACGGTAAAGGACACAATAAACTGGTACCAATCCTGCTGGATATACAGGAGAGCTTTGGCTACCTGCCGGAGAACTCCGTCCGGCAAGTGAGTGATTTCTTGAATGTACGTATCGGACAGGTATATTCGGTAGCTTCTTTTTACAAACGCTTTCAACTTACACCCATCGGCAAACGGCGGGTCACAGTCTGCCGTGGCACTGCCTGCCATATCCGCGGCGCTCCCCAGATTGTCACCGAAATTGAAAACACGATTCATCTTAAAGAAGGTGAGACCTCTGCCGACCTCGAGTACACACTGGAGACGGTCGCCTGCATCGGGTGCTGTGCGCTGGCGCCGGTTATCACGGTCAATAAAGCCGTGTATGGTGCGATGACGCCACGTACAGCAAAAGAACTGTTCAATGACTCCTCCCGCGGAGATAAAAATGCCTGAAAAACTCCGCACGATTCTCGTTTGCCAAGGCACGGGTTGTATCTCCGGTGGCGCCGGGCAGTTACAGGAAGCTTTATCCGCCGAGCTCACCCTTCAGAAACTGAATGCAGTCGCAGAAATAAAGCACACTGGCTGTCATGGTTTTTGTCAGCGCGGTCCCCTCGTGGTCATCGAGCCGGAAGGCATCTTTTACACAAAAGTAACGCAAAACGACGTGCCGGATATACTTCATTCGCTTCGACCAGGAGCACCGTTGGTGGAGCGCCTGCTCTATTACGATACGGTCATCAACCAACCCATCAAGAGCTTTCACGATGTACCGTTCTATTACAAGCAACAGCGGCTCGTTCTACGTAATTGCGGCGTCATCAATCCTGAGAATATCGATGACTACCTGGATGCCGGTGGCTATAAGGCGTTGCGCAAGGCACTCGCGATGAAACCTGAAGAAATTATCAAGGAAGTGAAAGATTCCGGTCTGCGCGGGCTGGGCGGCGCCGGTTTCCCCACCGGCCGTAAATGGGAGGCTGCCTCACAGTCGCCCGGCAATGTGAAGTATATTATCTGCAACGGGGATGAAGGCGACCCGGGCGCATTCCAGGACCGCAGTGTGCTCGAAGGCGACCCCCACTCCGTCATCGAGGGGATGATTATTGCCGGGTATGCTATCGGCGCGCACCATGGCTATGCTTACGTGCGTAACGAATATCCGTTCGCAGTCCACCGGCTTGGCGTCGCCATCGAGCAGGCGCGTCAACGCGGCTACCTGGGCAAGAATATCCTCGGGAGCAAATTCAATTTCGACGTGGAGATTTTCCAGGGGGCAGGCGCGTTCGTGTGTGGGGAGTCC
The DNA here is from genome assembly GCA_030691775.1 of Dehalococcoidia bacterium. GTDB lineage: Bacteria > Chloroflexota > Dehalococcoidia > Dehalococcoidales > Fen-1064 > JAURWL01. Next base: position 47,081 of record JAUYDN010000102.1, on the reverse strand, counting down.
ACGGCACTTGTACTCTCGATTGAAGGCAAGCGCGGCATGCCGCGTTCTTTACCCCGCCCCCGCACTACTGAAGTCGGGCTATGGGGCAAACCCACGGTGCTCAACAACGTAAAAACCTACGCCAATATTCCCCTGATAATCAATAATGGCGCCGCATGGTTCGCATCCCGCGGTACGGAGAAGAGCAAGGGCACTGCTATTTTCTCCCTCACTGGCAAGGTCGTGAACAGCGGTCTCATCGAAGTGGTGATGGGTACACGCCTGCGGGAAATCATCTTTGACATCGGCGGGGGAATTCCGGGCGGGCGCGCATTCAAGGCGGTACAGACCGGGGGTCCTTCCGGCGGTTGTTTGCCGGCTGAGATGCTGAATATGCCCGTCGATTTCGATTCGCTCACATCTGCCGGCTCGATGATGGGGTCGGGCGGGATGGTGGTGATGGACCAGGATACCTGCATGGTGGATATCGCCCGCTATTTCCTCGATTTCACCCAGCGCGAGTCCTGCGGGCAGTGCATTCCCTGCCGTATCGGCACCAAGCAGATGTTCGATATTCTGGACAGCATCATCAAGGGGCGGGGCAAGCCTGGAGACATCGACCTTTTGCTGGAACTGGGGCACTCAATCAAGGAGAGCTCTCTATGCGCCCTCGGTCAGAGTGCTCCGAACCCGGTTCTAAGCACCATCCGTTATTTCCGTGACGAATACGAAGCCCACATTTTCGAGGGGCACTGCCCCGCGGGTGTGTGTACTCATTGCCTGTAATTACGAGTGAAAATGAGTAAATTAACCATTAATATTGACGGAAAAGAAGTGCAAGCCAAAAGCGGGGACACCATTCTTGAAACCGCCCTCGCCGCCGGCAAATACATTCCCCACCTCTGTTACTGCCCCGGGTTGAAACCGGAGGCACTCTGCCGGCTTTGCCTGGTAGAGATGGCGGATGGGGAATTAATAACCTCCTGCCGTGTGCCTGTTGTTCGGGGAATGGTCATTAAGACGAAAAGTCCAGCAATCGACCGCGCCGTACGACCGACCGTGGAACTGCTTATTAAGTACCACCACGAACGTTGTGCTGGCTGTCCGGCGAGCGGTCATTGCGAACTGCAGACGGTAATGAGCCACCTGAAAATCGATAGGAAACGGGTACGCCGCCTCCGCCCGCCGCCGGCGAAACGTCCTATCGATGTGATGAACCGGTGCTTCGATTACGACCCGAACCGTTGCATTCTGTGCGGCATCTGCATCCGCACCTGCGAGGCGATTCATGGAGAGAGTTTGCTCTATTACATCGGGCGCGGACATGAGACAAAAGTGGCTTTTTACGGCGATGAAAAAAAGTGCGAGACCTGCCTTAAATGTGTGGAGAGATGCCCGGTAGGAACTTTGCTGGCCAAGAACCTGATAGAAGCGAAATAACAGTTCTTGTATATTATCACCTTTTTATCATTCCCGCCCCGTGTCGTGGCACGGGTTCACCCTGAACGGTTCACCGTGAACGGGGTAAACTCCGGCGGGAATCTGGCGTTTCACCCCACCCGGAGATTGCCACGTCCCAATGGAATCGGGACTCGCAACGACAACGAGTCGGATTGCCGCGTCCGAATGGAATCGGGACTCGCAACGACGGGGTAGACTGTCGTTGGTATCGGGAACAAAACTTTGCCCAATGAAATAGATATCTGCATCATCGGGGCGGGGGTGGTGGGTCTGGCAATCGCTGCCGAACTTGCCAATCCCGATAGACGAGTTTACATCATCGAGCGCAACCGCACCTTCGGACTGGAGACCAGCAGTCACAACAGCGAAGTCATCCACACCGGTATATATTACCCTGAAAACTCACTCAAAGCCCGTTTCTGTGTCGAAGGCAACCCGATGCTCTATGGGGTCTGTGAAAAGTACCAGATTGGCTACAAACGTCTGGGCAAAATCATCGTGGCGGCGGACGACGAAGAAACAAAAGAGGTCGAGCGTTTGTTTCATCAGGGGGTCAGGAACGGTCTTACCGACCTGAAACTGATTACGCGTGCGGAAATTAAACGGCTGGAGCCGAAAGTTGAAGCGGTTGCCGGACTCCTTTCTCCCTCTACCGGCATCCTCGATTCGTGGGGGTTGATGCGGTCGTACCTGGGGCGTGCCCGGGAAAACGGCGCCGAATTCGTCTCTCACACCGAGGTGACCGGTATCGAAAAGGTTGCGGGTGGTTATAAAGTCAGCCTGAAAGAGCAAACCGGTGCCAGCTCATTTACGGCGACCATAGTAATCAACTCAGCCGGGCTGTATTGTGATAAAATCGCGGCGCTGGCAGGCATCGATGTCGAAAAGGCAGGTTATCGCATCTACTTTGCGAAAGGCGAATATTTTGCCATCGACCCGCGTGTGGGGCACCTGGTAGACCGCCTCATTTACCCGGTGCCGGAGCAGGCGGGCAAGGGCATCCATATCAGTGTCAACCTGGAAGGGCATATGAAGCTGGGACCGAATGTGAAATACGTGGATGCAATCGATTACAGCGTCGATGAAGCGGACAAAATCAACTTCTACACAGCCGCGCACAAGTATTTGCCTGCTATCCAGCTCGAGCACCTTTCCCCGGACTTCGCCGGCATCCGCCCCAAGCTCCAGGCGCCGGGAGAAGGCTTCCGCGACTTCATCATCCGGGACGAAGCGGATAAAGGTTTACCCGGCTTTATCGACCTCATCGGCATCGAATCCCCGGGACTCACTTCCTCCCCCGCAATAGCAAAATACGTGGCAGAAATACTCAAAAATAATATCTAATGTCTAATGCCAAATCTCCAATTATTCGGGGTTTTGAATATTCGGAATTAATAGTTGTTTCGGATTTCGAGATCAGTCTTGTCCAAAATGACTCTCCCCGACGCAAGCGTCGGGGTATCACGTCGCCGTTGGGGCTTTACGCGCCGCAAGCGGCGGGGTATTGGTCACTAAAAGACATTAATTTTACTCAACAAGTCTCTCGGACTATTACCGTATCTCCTGACAGAACATCCCCACCTTGTCATACCAGCGAAGGCTGGTATCCAGAGGCCCTTGCCCACGAATGCTCCGACGTCTTCCTGGATTCCGTTCTTCAACGGAATGGTGAATATTGTGGGTTCTCTCCTCTATCGCCTATCCGAAAACCTATCTTGGACAAGTGTGATTCGATATTCGGATTTGCGGGGTGGGGTTGTGGAGGTGGGGGGAGTGAGTGTGATGTGCGTTGTGCTTGCAATTCCCCTTTAATTCCCTGTATCATATAGTTTGTTGTAGTTAAACAGGGGAGGTCTTTTTTGCCAGAAAGCACAATGCAACCATCGTCAACGACTATTAAAGAACTGCTTGAATCGGGTGCCCATTTTGGTCACCAGACCAGTCATTGGCACCCGCGCATGAAAAATTTCATCTATACCAAGCGTGATGGCATCCACATTATCAATCTTGAGATTACCGCTACAATGCTGGATAAAGCCTGTAAATTCGTACGGGAGCTAGTAGCGGAAGGTGGCACCATCCTGTTTGTCGGCACCAAGAAACAAGCCCACGACTCTATCGAGGAAGAAGCCAAACGGTGCGGCATGTTTTACGTCAACAACCGCTGGATTGGCGGAACGCTTACCAACTTCACCACCATCCAGGCGCGTATCGATTACATGGTACGCCTCGAGGACCAGCGCGACAAGGGCGAATTCTCCCGCTTGCCCAAGAAAGAGGCGCTGGATATGGAGGAAGAAATTGCCCGGATGAACAAACAGCTCGGTGGCATTAAGGAAATGACGCGGTTACCATCGGCGCTGTTCATCATCGATACCGTAAAAGAAGGTATCGCCATCGCCGAAGCTCGACGGGTTGATATTCCCATTGTTGCGGTTGTGGATACCAACTCCAATCCGGAGGATATTGATTACCCGGTTCCCGCAAATGATGACGCCATCCGTGCTATCAAGCTTATTTGCCACCGGATGGCGGATGCGGTGCTCGATGGCAAAGCTCTTCAAACTCCAATCAAAACAGAAGAAGGAGAAGAGGTAACAACCCCGGCGCTAACAACGACTGAAACTACCCCGGGAAAAGAACCGGTGGTCTTTACCCCTGATAATAAGCAGTAGATGGATGTAACAGCCGTACAAATCAAAGAACTCAGAGAAATATCCGGCGCAGGTGTAATGGACTGCCGCCGCGCTCTCCTTGAAACGAGTGGCGATATTGCAAAAGCTGTTGAGTTTCTGAAGAAACAAGCCCTGTACCACGCACAGAAGAAGGCGGAACGTGTTGTCAAACAGGGCGTCATTGAGAACTATATACATACCGGTGGTAGAATTGGCGCTATGGTCGAGTTAAATTGTGAGACCGACTTTGTTGCGCGTACCGATGTCTTTAAAGAACTTGCCCATAACATCGCGATGCAAGTAGCGGCACAGGAACCCCTGTGCATTTCCCAGGACAAAATGCACAAGGACAGCGATGTCCCACCGGAAGTTGCCTGCCTTCTACTCCAGCCATTCATTAAAAATCCCACGATGACAATCCAGGACCTGATTAACGAGGTAATTGCCAGGACCGGCGAGAATATCAAGGTCAACCGTTTTGCCCGGTTTGAGCTGGGCGCGGTAGAAGCCAGGATAGCAGGAGTCTAGCAGTCCTTCTTTTTCATACCGACGCTTCAGAAGGTGGCTCCCGATGACAACGCCCAAGTACAAGCGTATCGTGCTTAAACTTAGTGGTGAAGCCTTCAAAGGCAATTCTACTCATGTTATCGACCCCGCCACTGTAAGTACGATTTCCCTCCAGATAAAACAAGTCGTCGCAATGGGCGTGCAGGTAGGCATTGTTGTGGGAAGTGGTAATATCCTGCGCGGCGCTGAAGCGGCGAAACTGGGCGTTGATAGAGTCACCGCGGATTACGCTGGTATGCTGGGTACCATTATCAATGCGCTGATTCTACAGGATGCACTGGAGAAGATTGGCGTTGTCACCCGTACCCAGACCGCCATCGACGTGCAGAAGGTTGCCGAACCATATATCCGCCGCCGCGCTATCCGTCACCTGGAAAAAGGCAGGGTTGTCATCTTAGCGGCGGGTACCGGGAACCCTTATATGACAACAGACACTGCATCCGCATTGCGTGCCATCGAAATTGAGGCCGATGCACTCTTAATGAGTAAAAACAATGTTGACGGCATTTATAACGCCGACCCGCGTAAAGACCCTAATGCTAAGAAATTCGACCATCTCACCTATCTGGAAGCTATCAATCTCAGGCTGGCAGTTATGGACACTACCACGCTTTCTCTTTGCATGGAAAACAAATTACCCATCATCGTTTTTGATTTCCAGGGAGAGAATAGCATTGTGCGCGTGGTGATGGGCGAACCCATTGGTACTATTGTAACCGGGGGTTAAGATAATGGCTGACAATCCAACGATAAATGCCGCCGAGCAGAGGATGCGTAAGTCATTGGACGCAATCCAGCGTGAACTTACCACCATACGTACCGGGCGAGCCTCACCAGCGCTTATCGAACACCTCCGGGTGGACTACTCCGGCACGGTTTTGCCGCTCAATCAGCTCGCGACCATCACCACACCGTCCGCCAGTATGCTCGCCGTCACTCCCTGGGACAAATCGGTTATGAACTCTATTGAAAAAGCCATCCTGAAATCTGACCTCAGCCTCACGCCGGTTAACGATGGCCGCATGATACGTATCAATATCCCACCGCTCAGTGAAGAGCGCCGCCAGGAACTATTGAAAGTAGTGCGGCGGCGTATCGAGGAGGGTAAAATAGCCCTGCGCAACATCCGGCGCGATGCTCATGAGGAATTGAAGGCAGAGGAGAAGAATAAAGAAATCTCCCAGGACGAGGGGAAACAACTCCTGAACCAGCTTCAGAAACTGACGGATGCCTGTATCGCCCGCATGGAGCAAGCGGGTAAGGATAAAGAAAAAGAGGTTATGGAGGTGTAGCCTCCCCTCCGATTTCTAAACCGTGATGAAGTCCTCCACCGAGAAATTCAAGAGCTTACCTGCTCACGTTGCCATTGTGCCTGATGGCAATGGCCGCTGGGCGCAAAAGCGTGGTCTCCCCCGCATGCTGGGACACCGGGCGGGCATACTGAACATGCTCAAGATGATACAGTATATCAACGAATACCCCATCCCGTTTGTGACCTTCTACGGTTTTTCCACGGAGAACTGGACCCGTCCGCAGACCGAAGTGAAAGGACTCTTCGGTCTCGTAGAGAAGTTTGTGGAAGAACACCTGGAAGAAATCCACGAGCGTAACATCAAAATCCGGCATATCGGAAGACTACAGGGGCTACCGGCGGTGTTACAATCCGCTATCAAAAAGTCCGTGGAGCACACCAGGAGCAATACCGGTATGGTACTCGGCATTGCCTGGAACTATGGCGGGCGGACGGAGATTGTGAATGCGGCGGCGCAGTTGATGACCAGTAAAATTAAACCGGGAGCGCTCGATGAAAAGACTTTCGCCAGCTATCTTTACACCGCCGGCATGCCGGATGTCGACCTGCTTATCCGCACCGGTGACGAGACCCGTCTGAGTAACTTCCTTATCTGGCAGACCGCTTACAGTGAATACTATTTTACGGATGTGCTCTGGCCCGACTTCGGCAAGCAGGATATCGACCTGGCGCTTACCGCCTACGGTAAGAGAAACCGGCGGTTCGGCGGGTTATAACCGGTCAAGATACCAAATCACAAGGCTTGTCCTGAACTCGATTCAGGATACAATAACCAACAAAATTCGAATAACCAGAAAAACAAGGGAAATTAGAGTAACAAGACACTTCGCCAGGTTTGGTTATGATTTTTTGGAATTTACTTAGAAAATGGACTCTATCTTGTCATTCTGGAGGAGTCCCGATTCTCCCATACTTTATCGGGATGACAGCTTGCCCTGAGCGAAGCCGAAGGGAAGAATCTGGTGGCGGGGGAAAATCGCCCCTCCCTGAGATTCTTCGCGGAGTTTACCCTGAGCGATTATGAAGGGCTCCAGAATGACAATAACCGGTATTTTCAGGGTAATGACAAATAACATTACTAACCCCACTCTAAGCATGGATTTCTCTATACTCGCGTATTCTGTTACAATTTTAGTATGCCATATTCTCTGGGTATCGATGCCGGTTCTACCAGTGTCAAACTAGCACTCCTCGATGGGGCTGGATGTATCATCCGTCTCGATACAGAGAAGATAGTATCCGACTCGAAAACTGCCGTCGATTCGCTCATATCTCGCTCAGGGATAGAATTCGACCTCAGTGCTATCACGAGCACCGGTATCTCCGGTTCCGGTAAGTCAGCTGCAAACGGGTTTAACTGGGCTGAGTACAGTAGCGCGCTGGCAATTTCGGCGGGTCTGCTCCATTTTCATCCTGAAGCGAAGACGATACTGCAGATTGGCGGGCAGACATCACTCGTCATCAGGCTGGAAGACGGGCTGAAAAAACCGTGGAAAGTTACTTCCAACCCGCTCTGCGCCGCCGGTACCGGCCGGTTCCTCGAGCAACAGGCGTACCGCCTGGGTATCAGCCTCGCAGATTTTGCCGAACTGGCAATGAAATGCGAGGGACGGCCGCCACGCATTGCGGCACGCTGTAGCGTCTTCGCTAAAAGCGACCTCATTCACCTTCAGCAGAAAGGCGTGCCGGTGGTGGCAATGTTATATGCCCTGTGTGAAAGCATCGCGCGGATGGTTATCTCTCTTCACCGCGGAGAATTCGCCGAACCGGTGTACCTCGTCGGGGGCGTGGCGGTCAACCGTGCCATTGTCAAAGCGCTCAGCGATGCTATTTCAGAAAGGAACGGGCATACGGTCGAAGTTGTAGTCCCTGAAAACGCCCTTCATATCCAGGCAATCGGTGCGGCGGTGCTGGCACAAAGCAAAAAAACCGTGAAGCATCAAACAACAGCAGAAGCTACGGCAAAATGCTACTTTGAAATGCCTCGACTGGAGCGCGTAAATGTTTCACATAATGGAGCCAGCTTGAGAATCGAGGCATCCTGCACGGCATATCTGGGCGTGGACATCGGCTCAACGAGCACCAAAGCGGTGCTGATGGATGTATCCGGCAAAAAACTGCTCGCAAAAAGCTACATCATGACAGCGGGCAAACCCATCGAAGCCGTAAAACGCGTCCTTCAGAATCTGCTCGATGCGGGCGCGGGCAAAGTGAAAATCGCGGGGGCTGGGGTCACGGGTTCGGGAAGATACCTGGTGGGCAGTTTCATCGGCGCCGACCTGATAAAGAACGAGATAACAGCGCAAACGCGGGCGGCCGAAGAGCTCGACCCGGAGGCGGACATTATTGAAATCGGCGGGCAGGACGCCAAGCTGGTCATCAAGCGCAAGAGCGTGGTGGTTGATTACCATATGAACAAAGCCTGCGCTGCGGGCACGGGTAGTTTCCTGGATGAACTCGGGGAGATGCTGGGGGTTTCCACGAATAACGGCGACTTCGCGAAGCTGGCTTTTAAAGCACCCCATACCATCGACCTGGGCACGAGGTGCGCGGCGTTTATGGGGCAAGCCGTCGCATCCGCCCAGCAGGAGGGTGTACCTCTTGAAGTAATCACTGCCAGCCTGGCACGCTCCGTAACCAAGAACTATCTTTCCAAGGTCGTGGGAACGCGTAAGCTCGGAAATAAGATTATTCTCACCGGGGCGGTGTTTTATAACGAGGCGGTTGTTTCTGCATTTCAGCAAGAGCTGAGGGGCAAGAAGCTTACGGTAGCCGAGCACAGGGAGGTCAGCGGAGCCATCGGAGCGGCACTACTTGCCCGGGAGACCATGGCTGGAAAAACATCGACGTTCAAGGGTTTCCAGTACCTCGTCGATAGTGAATGCGCTATGTCCACGTTTATCTGCCAGGGGTGTGACAACAACTGTACCATTGCCCGTATGCGCATTCCAGGTGAGCAATCTACGTATTATGGAAGCCGTTGCGACCGTTATGACGGCACGCTCAGCCACGCGAAGATGCAGACGCTCTTCGATGAACGGGAGCAGTTGCTCCTGCAGGATTACAGAGAAGACGTGGGGACGGACCTGGCAGTCGGCGTCCCTTACGCGCTTTTTGCGCACGATTACGCTCCTCTACTCATTGGGTTTTTGAATTCCCTCGGCGTTAAAGTAGTGCTTTCTGGAAGGACTACCGCGGAGACAATCGCGCGCTCAATCGAGCTGGGTTACAGCGATAGTTGTTTCCCCCTCAAGCTCCTGCATGGCCATACCGCCACACTCAAAAATGCCGACTTCATCCTTTATCCTTCCGCCATCCGGCTTGGTGTGACGGAGAGCGAAATGAATCAGAAATATTCCTGTCCTCTCGTGCAGGCATCCCCGTACATTATCCGGCAGGTTCTCGGCCTGGATGATAAGGTCATTATCCCGGTTATCGATTTCAGTCGCGGTGAAGCAGAGATGCTGGAAAGCTTTGCTCAAGCCGCCGTGAAAATGGGATTCAACCGTGCCCGGGGAAAAGCGGCCGCACTTGCAGGGCTTGAAGCACAGCGGCGGTTTGAAAGTGATGTGGCTAAACTTGGTAAACAGAGACTGAACGAGTTACGGGAAAATGGCAAGACCGGTGTGGTCATCATCTCCCGTTCGTACATGTCACAGGACCCGGGCGCCAATCTGGGTGTGGCGGAAAAACTGGCGCAGTTGGGTGTGGTCCCTATACCGATTGATTTCTTACCTCTGGCTGATGAGGACCCCTTAAAATACTCCGACCGCCCGTACTGGTCGTGCGAGAGTAAATTCATCGCCGCCGCTTCGCTAATTGCACACACCTCTGGATTGTACGGACTGGTGCTGACCAACTTCGGCTGTGGTCCCAATTCATTCATCCTGAAGATGCTGGAAGACATCATGGGTCAGAAACCAATGGGACAACTGGAAATCGATGAACACGCCGCCGAAGCCGGCATTGTGACACGGTTGGAGGCATTTGTCGATACGATTACCGGCTATTCCCGCTCTACCAGAGCACCGGAGATACGCTTGCAGGACATTTACCGGGTGGCATCGCCGCTCGGCAAATCGCAGAAAACGCTGTTGATACCGCGTATGGCTCCCCACGCCGAAATCATGGGGGCGGCAATGCAGGCGCTGGGAGCGAAAGCCCGGGTGCTCCCCGAAGCTGACGAAAGGAATCTACTTTATGCTAACCAGGTAACGTCTGGAACGGAGTGTCTCCCTTACCGTATCACGCTCGGAGATTTTATGCGGTACTATTATGACCACGGCACCGACACGATAAACGTCGAGGGACTGATGACCGGCAGTTACGGTCCATGCCGTCTGGGTAAGTACCCGGTGGAGCAGGGCAGAATACTGCGGGGAATCGGCTTCGACCTGCCCATCCGCACGACGGTTTCCAACAACGCCTACCGTGATTTTAACCTGGGTGTCCGGTTCGAGCGCCTTATCTGGAGCGGCATCGTTGCCGTCGACCGCTTACAGAGATTGCTGTGGCGTACGCGTCCTTACGAAAAAAGTATTGGTTCAGCAGAGGCACTCTTCGATGGATACCTCACCAGGATTTGCGATTCAATCCGCCGGAAAGAAAACTGGGAAGAGGTTTTACGGCAGGCAGGTAACGACTTCGATGCGCTTGTCGACACTGACCAGCCTCGCAGGCCGCTGGTCGGGATAAACGGTGAAATCTTCCTGCGCAGTAACCGCTTCGCGAACAGCGACCTGGTGAAAGCGTGCGAGGGTGCCGGTCTCGAAGTCATGGTAGCACCCATCAGCGAGTGGATAGAGTACACGTCCTACCGTAACCTCGAAGATGCCATCAAGAACCGGGACTTAAAAAAGGTATTGAAGAGCTATATCAAGAAGTTCGTCCAGGAGCACGATGCAAGGCGGGTTACACAACCCTTCCGCATGATGCTGGACGGCGAAGAACTTACTACTGGGGAGATTCTGGAGAAGTCGGCACATTACCTGTCGCCGAGGTGTGGCAGTGAGGCCGTCCTCAGTATCGGTACCGGTATCCACTGGATGGAGCACTCGCGTTTTGCCGGTGTCATTTCGGTGATGCCTCACGGTTGTATGCCCGGTGGCATCGTGGCGGCGATGGCAGACAAGTTCAGTGCTGTGTACCAGAAACCCTGGATTAGTCTCACTTATGATGGTTTTCTGGAATCGAACAACGCCGCCCGCCTCAGCGACCTGGCGGAACTAATCAGGTTTAGTCACAACAGGGTCGAAGAAGTCCACCGTTAAACCGTGCCAACTGACTTCCTGGCTTTATTTCTCACGCGCGCTATTTGTTTTGCCCTAATTTGATAATATTGTCAACCATAGTTATCAGGGGTATGATTAATTTCAGAGGCGAAAAGCATGCGTTCTGATTACCTAGAAATTACCTAGAAAATGGTCTATCTTGTCATTCTGGAGGAGTCCCGATTCTCCTGTACTTTATCGGGACGACGAAGAATCTGGTGGCGGGGGAAAATCGCACCTCCCTGAGATTCTTCGCTTCGCTCCAGAATGACACCTCCATTTTCATTGTTCGTGGGTGGCGCCACGGCGCCATGTTAGATTGGATAGCTATCTGATATTGTGTTTTTTGTAATTGTTTCCGATTGAAAAGTATCTACGGCATTATTCTCAAAGATAATGTGAGGATGCTCGGACTGGGAAGGTCGCCTTCGCAAATCCGACCAATCATTCGCGACTCAGTACCTCCCACTCTGCTGGACTGGAACTATGGTTAAACCGATCTCAGCCAAAACGTTACTCTGTTGGATCAGGGCTTGCGATCAGTAATTGTTGCAAAGCCGGTATTAATTGCTTCTTCTCAAACAGAAGTTCGGGGACTGTTCCGAATGGCCCACCAACCACTTGCAAAAATTAGCAGAAGTTAGCTAGCTGCTTGCACAGATTATGAGACTGCTAATTGGCTCTCCAGATTTCACTAGCATGGTTTATAATTTCATCAATAAACCACTTTGCTTTTGAGTAAACAACGGGATCCAATTTTTGCTTCAAGCTTGCTTAAGTTGGGCTCAAACATACCAGATTACCCGTTTAGGAACCAGAAGGAAGAATTCTAGAATTAAGAAGCCCAGCCTCCTATTCTATTCCACGCGACCTCAAGGCTACGCATCAGTCCAGTATGTGGCCACAGTTCTCCCAAGATAGAGCAAACATACGTCATCCCTGCCAGACCGAAGTGATTGTAGATGTTTTGACCAATGGTGCGGGCATCCTCACGTGCACTCCCCAAGAATCCTTGATTGCTGCCCACCAAATTATGGTTGCCAATCACTAAAACCAAATCATCAACGTAGTGCTGAAGCGCAGCCTCGGTATCAAGAAGTGCATTTGCGGTATCCCCGATTTGCTTGCACATGCCTGCATCTGTACCCTTCCGAGTAGTTATGGTAATAAGGCATAACCCTACGTCGCGGCTTGCGCTCACAGATAACCGTTTCACAGCTTTCCCAAAATGCTGTTGTAACTGCTGACAAACATGATTGGCGGCGATATTTAACCTCTTTTCCCCAATCGGTCCAAATTTATGTCCACCGGTAACGATATTAGTTTCTCCTTCGGTTTTGCTTACACCACCAAACAACTTACCGAAAAATCCACCATTTTGTTTCGGACCTTTAGATGTCATATCAGGTTCCGACACGAATCTTGATTTACCAGCAGTATACTTCCCACCGGAAGGAGCAGCGTGTTCCAGAGGAGTCTCACATTTTGGGCAACGCCCGGTATGGAATCTAACCCACTCCGGCCCTGGAGAATTGACAGACGGTTCCTCAATCAATGCGTTACAGCGATGGCAGAACATTTTCTCAGACATTACTCAGCCCTCCGCATTCGGTACTTCAGTAGCTTCAGATGAATTAACCTTGCTCAAATCTTAAATTAAAGCATTGCTCCCGTCAACTTATACTTACTAATGTGTGCCTAACCAGCGCCACATTGTATGATAGGCTTATGTTACTTAGCATTCATATGTGATAAGCAGCTGCTGCAAGTCCGGAATCAGCCCTTTTTTCTCAAACAGAAGTTCGGGAACTGTCCCCCCATGCCCACCAAAGGGGACGATACCTGGAGCTCTTCGGTCTTCGCCGGGGAGAGTCTTTTCAAAGACATGAACACAATACATACATCCCGTTTAGCCTCAGAATTAACACTGCTACGATTTGAGGGAATAATGCTTTTCTGGTGGGGACGGGGGAGTCAATCAATACCGGAAACAACGCTGGAAGGGCTTACCTTTACTACTACGTTAGCTACGCCGCTGTTATTGTAACTTTGATTGACTTAGGGTTACCCAATTCCTTGACCTGATCCTTAGATAGGTAGATGGTCATCGGACGGTCTTCTTTGTTTTCTTTGAATCTCCAAGTGCCTGGAGTTTCCTTTTCTTTTATCAGAATAAATTCCATTTACTCATTACCTGCTTTCTTAACATTATATCTTCTAATCTGAGGCCAGTGGATTATCTAAAGTCCATGAATTGGGTCTCTCCCATAGCCACTTTTTTAGAACGGTATGTCGTCTGGTTCAATAGCGTCAGACTTCTCCCCCGGCTGTCCATTCTCTGCCGTCGGTTGTGCGTCCCTATCTAAAGGCTGTCCACTTTTATCAAGGAAAGTTACCTGTTCCGCAATTAGCTCTGTGCGGTAGTGTTTTTGTCCGTCCTGTCCATCCCATGAACGAGTTCGCAGTCTACCTTCGACGTAGACCAGTCGCCCTTTACCTAAAAATTGATTACAGAGTTCGGCTAGTTTGTTCCAAACAACAACGTTGAACCATTCCGTTTCTTCCTTACGTTCACCATCGGCACTGGAATACACACGGTTCGTCGCCACACTAAATGTAGTCACTGGTTTACCACTCTGTATGAAACGCATTTCTGGCTCTTTGCCAACATTGCCAATAATCATTACCTTATTAAGCCTGAATTCACCAAGGCTATCGTTTCCGCAGTAACTTTCTGCGGGAAGTCCTTAAATCTAACTGTTAAACCTCTATTAATGAAATGATTTAGGAGATGATCATGGGAAAGAAGACGTTAGAAGTAGAAATATCGGATAACCTGCACGAAAGACTCTATAGAATTGTTCCGGACCCGGCCTTTCTTTTCCGAAACACTAAGGAGACCGCTTACCGCGCAATTGAGAGGGCCGTAGAGCTTGCTGTGACGCAGTTCCTTGATAACCTTGAAAAGAGGGCTAAAGCAAGTAGTGGCAATTCCGCCAGCCAATAAGTTAGAACCTGCTATATTCACTTGAACAAAGAGCAAACAACCACCACGAGTAAATGCGGGTAGGAATTAACCCCTGTCCGCAGTCACATTCCGATGAAAAGTGTAATCCGCTTCCATATGATAAGTCTCCGCGTCCTATGGAGTTGCTGCGGACCGTTTCACACTCGTTGCAACTTATAGCTCCCATTCTACCACGTCATGGCCAGGGGGTAGGTGTATTAGCTCAAATATAGTATTGTGCCCCTTGCGGAGGTCGAAGTAGCCTCCACCGCCAGGTTGGGGCGTAGGTGGTGGTCTTGAACCAAATATGAATCGGATTCCTTTTTCGGCAAACCATAAGTTATACGCTTCATCATAATTGTCCACCGAGAAGGCTAGATGGTTTATGCCCTCACCGTTGCTGTCCAGAAACTCCTGTTGGACTGTATCTCCTCTTATGGGTTGCCAGAATTCGAGATTCAAGTTGCCTATGCCAACCATCCTTCCGATTAGCTTGGCCTTTTTGCCTTCGGATGTCATTAGCGTTGAAATTCTATCCACTATTCCGAGGGATTTATAATAGCTAATAGCTCGATCCAGGTCACTCACCACGACACCCACATGGTGAAGTCTCCAGCCTCTTGCCATACTGTTTCTTCTCGCCATATTCTCCCCTCATCTTCACGCCTTCGGATTTACGGACGATAAGTAGGTCCGGACCCTGGTCCCAATTGTGTCCGCGTGATCCTCTGTGATAGCTCGATGAATTCGAACAATAGTGGTCTGGTTTCCCTTGGATCTATGATATCAAGACCGATAGCCTCAGCCGTTTTGAAGGGAGATGCCAGCTCCTTCAACCGGGTTTCAATTTCCAAGCGTTTCGCCTCCGGATCAGCCGAGGATTCAATAACGCGACGGAAAGCTGCCGAAGCTCCACCTTCGATATGGATCGAACCCCAGTTCCCAGACGGCCATGAATATCGTCTATAAATACCATTACCCGGACGATATTGGAGACTACCTGCAACTCCGTAAGCTTGGCGAATGATGAAAGTGATCCACGGAACGGTTGTTTCGCAGGTGGTACAGACTAGTCTAGCCCCCGCGCGCTCAATGCCACTCTTCTCAGAATCGATACCGACGAGAAATCCAGGTTCGTCAGTGAAGCATACAATGGGCAGGTGGAAGGTATTGCACAGTAACAACAATCTTATTACCTTGTCTCCTGCCGCCACATCCATAGACCCTCCCAAGTGTCCGGGATTGTTGATCATGGCACCTACCGGATAGCCACCGACGCGTGCAAGCACCGTGATACGCGATTTACCATAGTCTGGAGCAATTTCAAAGATTGAATCCCGGTCCAAGACGCCTCGGAGGATGGAATAAGGATCATACCCACGGCGGCTAGATCTGGGTATAACGGAGAGTAACTTTTCGTCTTTGCGATTGGGGTCATCACCAATGTCAACGTGTGGGGGCATTTCCCAAACATTAGATGGGAGATAGCTCAGAAAGCATTTGATGATTTTAAACGCGTCTTCCTCGGTGTTAGCAACATTGTCGCACACGCCGCTTATCCTTGTATGAATCCGATAGTCTCCAAGGTCCTCCTTTGTAATGCCGTAACCAAGAGCTGCTTTCACTACCGGCGGGCCTCCGGGGAATATCTGACTGATGCCCTTAACCATCACGCTAAAATGCGCAATACAAGCCATGACAGCCGCTCCACCAGCTGCCGAGCCAAGTGAGGCAGCAACCACGGGAACCATGTTCAGGGCACGTGCAGCTGGAAGCCAGAAATCACCATCTGGAATGTAGGTACGGCCCAGTTTTTCAAATGTGACAACACTTCCACCTGTCGCATCTAAAAGGTGGACAATGGGCAACCGCCAGTCGACTGGCTTAGGATTACCATGCCCAACGTCGATGCCCGCTGTGTCCGATTCGGACGCCCCCCCTCTAACTGTGAAATCGCCACCATCGATGAAAACCTCCCGTCCATCCAACCGGCAGAGTCCTGCCACATGATTAGACGGGATGAACGACTTCAACTTCCCATTCTCGTAGGTGGCGCTACCTGCCAGCTTCCCATATTGTCTGAATGATCCGGGATCAACCAGAGCGGCAATTCTTTCCCGTATGGTCAGCTTTCCTCTCTCATGCTGACGAGTGACTCCCTCCGGTCCGCCCATCTGCTCTGCCAGATGTTCTCTATGTTTCAGTTCATCGATCTCCGACTGCCAAACCATATCCACTCCTTTTCGAGTATCACTGTGAATTAGGGCGTCAGGCACCAATGGGAACCGTACCGATAACACGCTCATCTTCCAGCAGTTTGATCTCGGTAGATGATAGTCCTAGTAACTCTCCCAGAACATAGTTGTTGTGCTCTCCAAGGAGCGGTGCTGGACGCATTATGCTTGCCGGAGCATTTGAGAGTCTCATTGGAGTCGTTGGCACTGGATACGGGTGGGTGCCCACCAACGCACGATCCACTCGCTGAAATACTCCTCGTGCATTGACGTGCGGATCAGTCAGGAGTTCGGCACTCGTCAGGTAAGGGCCAGCTGCCACCCCGACCTTCTGCATCATATTCATCACATGATAGTGATCATGGCCAACGGTCCACCCCTCAACTAGCACATCCAACTCACGTCGGTGATTCCAGCGGGCAAGGCTGGTGGAGAACCGCTCGTCACTGGTCCACGAGGGACTACCGATGGCTCTGCAGAAACCATCCCATTCACTATCTGTCGCGACAGCTATGCCTACCCACATCTCATCACCTTTGCAGCGGTAGTAGCCGTGCGGAGCCATAAACCGGTGATCATTTGCCTGCCTTTGTTGGACCCGTTTGTTTACAGAGTAATCAGCGATGGCATCGCCAATCAGGCAGGTGGCTGCTTCTACTTGCGAGAGGTCAATGTGTTGCCCCATCCCCATCGTCTGTCTATATAACAAGGCAAACAAAACGGCGATAAACCCATTCGTGCCTGCGATGGGATCAGTAATGCCCGTTCCACAGATCCTGGGTGGCCCGTCAGGGTAACCCATAAGTTGTGCCAGACCGGACATCATCTCTATCGGGTGCGCGAATCCCGGTAAGTCTTTCCATGGTCCTGTGCCTCCATGTGCCGGAAGGGAGATCATGACTAGACCAGTGTTATCCTGCTGTAATGTGTTGTAACCTAACCCAAAATTATCCATCACTCTGGGGGTGAAATTCTCGGCGATGACGTCACTTATCTTCGCAAGTTTCTTAAATATATCCACCCCCTTTGGATTCGTGAGATTTATAGTCAATTCGAGCTTATTAGTGTTGACAGCATTCCACGCGGGAGACCATTCCCACAGCTTTTCTCGGGGACTGAGAAGAAAAGTTCCCGCGGCGCGCCACAAGTCGAGACGCTGGATGGCTTCGATCTTTATTACTTGCGCCCCGAAGGTTCCCATCATATTGGTCAGGTATGCCCCTGCCCAGCTTGTAGTCGCGTCAATTACTCTCAGACCTTCCATCGGTAGTACTACCATCGGTGCCTCTCCTTCGTCTGTCCTCATATCACGCCTTGCTCCCTCAATCGCTCCAGGTCGTCGCGTGTGTACCCCAAGCCATTGCAGATCACTTCAGTGTTGTGCTGACCCAACAACGGTGCGGGGCTTTCCGTCTTCCATGGCGTAAGCATCATCTTGAACGGAGCGCCAGGCATCGTAGCTTTACCGATTACAGGGTGTTCAACCTCTTCAAAGAATCCCCTGGCTTGGTGCTGTGGTGACTCGAGGATATCTTTCGTGGTCGGTAGCATTGCTATCGGGACATTCCATTCGACCGCTTTCTCAAAAAGCTCCCTTGAATTCCACTCCTTTATCCTGTTTTTGAGTATTTCTTTCGCCTCCTCACGGTTAGCGACCCATGTGGACTCCTGGAATCTGGGATCCTGTGCCATTTCAGGTACGCCGAGAAGGGCAAACATACGTTCGATTTGAGGCCGGGTCCAAGCATTCGGTCCAATGTAACCACCGTCCTTTGTGGTCATGACCCCAAGCCCTTTTCCGCCGATGTCGTGGTGAACGAGACCGGTGTAGGAATAGACCACGGAAGGGAACGTGGTCATCATCATGATGCTCTCCTGCATCGATGTGTCCACGTGCTGTCCATTGTCGGTTTTATTACGCTGAAATACAGCCGCTGCAGTCGCCGCCGCAGCAAACAAGCCTGCAACGTAATGGGTCACCCAGCCGCCCATCTGGAGCGGCCTTGCCCCATAGCCATCAGGCGTGTATAGGCCGATCCCCATGCCCCAGGTGACAAGGTGACTCGTCTTGTAGTCCCGGTATGGTCCCGTTTGTCCGAAATTGGAGACTGAGGTCATCACGAGTCTTGGATTGAGCGTGCGCACGGCTTCGTAGCTAAGGCCAAGCCGGCTCATGGTGCCTGGTTTGAAACTCTCCACCAGCACATCGGCGTCCTTGAGCAGGTCACGCATTATTTTCAGGCCGGCGGGCGATTTCAGATTGAGAGTGATGCTCTTCTTGGTACTGTTGAGGTACAGGAAAAGGACACTCCTTTCCGGACCCGGCTCGTCACCCAGGAATGGGCCGATTCTCCTGGCAGGGTCACCGCCGGGCGGTTTCTCCACTTTAATCACATTCGCACCAAATCCAGCGAGTATCCTCGTACAATATGGTCCGGCGACGTAATGGCTGAGATCTAACACCTTGAGGTTTGCTAAAGCTTTATCGGCCATCTTTGTCCTTCTTATCGTAGTGCATTCGTTGATGGTATCCTTTGTCACACCAAGTGGATGCGCAATTATGGCATATATCCTGGACCTGTCCGGGGACCGAGCTGAGCCTGCAACAAGCGTTGGGCTTTTTCCACGAAATCGCACAAGAGAGGGCGCGTGTCCCTGGGATCAATGATGTCTTCGATATTGAATGCCTCAGCTGTTCGAAATGGCGAAGCCAACGCTTTTAGTCTGTTCTCTATTTCCAGCCGTTTGGAAGTAGGGTCTTCGGCAGCTTCAATCTCTCGACGATATGCGGCCATGGCGCCACCTTCGATGTGCATTGAACCCCAATTGGCCGAAGGCCAGGCGTAACGTTTGACCATATTTCCAGGTGGACGAGAAAGTCCAGCAGAGACCATCCCGGCAACTCCATAGACCTGGCGGACGATGAAGGTAATCCAGGGGACCTTTGTCGAGGCGGTGGCACACACAACCTGTGCCCCGGCTCGTACTACCCCCTGCTTCTGTGCTTCAAGACCGACCATGAAACCGGGTTCGTCAACAAAACCGACCAAGGGTATGTGGAAAAGATCGCATAGTTGCAGGAAACGGATCACTTTTTCTCCGGATGCCATGTCCATAGAGCCGCCTTGAAAGTTAGGGTTGTTGATCATGACGCCCACGGTGTAACCGTTAGCGCGTGCCAGAGCCGTGATGCGTGAACGACCATAAGATGGTGCGATCTCAAACAACGAATCATGGTCGAAGACCATTTCAAGTAAAGCACGGGGATTGTAGGGTTTGTTGGTTTCGCGCGGGACTATCGAAAGTAGACCTTCTGCTCGCTGGGTTGGCGGATCTATAACTTCCCCACGCGGTGGCAACTCCCAGACGTTGTCCGGCAAATACCTGAGAAACCGTTTGATGAGATCGAATGCTTCGTCTTCGTCTTTAGCTAGGCGATCGATCACCCCGCTTTGTTCTGACACCTTCGCTCCGCCCAGATCTTCTTTATTGATATCATACCCCAGCGCTGCCTTAACAACTGGAGGTCCACCAGGGAAGACCTGGCTGGTACCTTTTACCATTAGGGTGAAGTGCGCCATGCAGGCTTCCACCGCGGGCATACCAGCCACGGAACCCACCACAGCCGAAACCACAGGCACATAGTTTAGCAGGGTATAGCCCACAGCCGCTCCCGCGTTGTCCGGCACGTATGTACGGCCTATCTCCTCAAAGCTCTTGACACTACCGCCAGCCGCATCCAGTAAGCGAACATATGGTAACCGCCACTCGAGCGCCAAGTTTTGAGAATACCATCCCTTTTGTACTGCGGGATCATGAATCCCGCCCGCGCCACCGCGTACTGTAAAGTCACCACCTCCGACTACTACAGAACGACCGTTGATAGTGCATAAGCCCATCACGTATGGAGATGGCTTGAAGTCTTGAAGTTCATTATCCTTATACTGAGCGGTACCTGCTAACTCACCGATTTCCTGAAATGAGTTTGCGTCTGCGAGTTTAGCGATACGCTCACGAACAGTGAGTTTGCCTGATCTATGCTGTCTATCGATTCCTTCCGGACCGCCTAACTGCTCCGCTAGTCTCTTACGATACTTGAGTTCCTCAATTTCCGGTTCCCATACCATAATTCGCTCCAACATAATATTCAAATCAACATTGCACAAAGCCAAGCTTGAAGCTCTCTACAAGCATGGCCGCGAATTTCAGAAGTTCCCTCATAATCTTGCGGCCGGCAGTGGTTTTGAGGTTGAGGGTGACGCTCTTCTTACTGCTGTTGAGACACAGAAAGAGCAGGCTCCGCTCTGCACCCGGCACGTCATCCTGGAAAGGGTCGATCCTTCTCGCCAAGTCGCCATCTGGCGGCTTTTCCACTTTGACCACGCTGACACCAAAGCCCGCTGGCAGGTGTGTGCTGTATGGCCCAGCAAAGAGGTGACTCAGGTTAATAACCTTCAGGTTGCCTAATGCTTGTTCTGCCACGGTTTCCTCCGTGTTGCGTAGTCGGAAGGTGGGCGCCGAGGGAGGGCAGGTTCCCGTCGTCCCTCGGCGCTCTTATGCTGAACGGCTACTTCTTCAGACTCTGGTCGATCCAGGTGTATTCGAAAAATTTAAGGCTCGCGGAGAGTAGCATTTGCGCTTCGCCATCGTAACCCTTCAGCCAGGGCTGCCAGACCACATAAGCGTAAGGAGACGGGACGGGTATCGTCCACACCATCGATTCTACGTAGTTGAACAAGTCCTTGAATTTCTGGCTCCGCTGGACCGGATCGAAGGTCTGTTCCGCTTCCAGAAGAGCTGAGTCGAACTTGGGGTCGTTGACGGCTCCAGCGTTGGCATTAGCGTTGACCGAAATGAAGTTGTCCAGAATAATCATCATGTTCGGTACCCCGTGTACGTAGATGTACACGCCGTTGAACTGATGATTGAATCGCAGGGCCGATTCCGCAGCAGGATCCATGACTGTCACCGCTGTCCTGATTCCGACCGCATCCCAGAAGGTCTTCAGGTAAGTCACGAAATCGGCGCTGGTTGCCAGACCAGCCGAGCCGTTCTGCGTGCACAGAATGGCGGTGTCAAAACCATTGGGGTATCCAGCCTCGGCCAAAAGCTGTTTCGCTTTTACTGGGTTGTAAGTGTAGATCTCCTGCGTGGAGGACGGCAACTGATCGAACGGGGTGGTTTCAGGCCATGAAGGAATGGTGATGCTCCAGCCTTGGAAACCACCACTTCCCTGGAAGAAGTCCGGCAGGAATCGTGCACGATCAAAGGCCATGGAAGCTGCCTTGCGAACCCTTATGTCATTGAAAGGCGGGATGTCAGCCCTGGGTCTGAGCGAGACGGTAAGACTCCTGCTTTCCGCCACGCGCAGATCAGGGTTTGTCTGCTTCAGGCTCACTACTTCGGAATAGACCAGCGCGGATGATTGGTCAATTTTTCTCGTCCGGACTAGAGCGACCAGGGTAGCCCTGTCAGGTACGATCGTTAAGTTGATATTATCCAGGTACGGCAACTTGTTGTCTGGATGGAGAGGGTCCATAGCCCAGTAGTTGGCGAACTTCGTAAAGTACATGTTAGAGCCCTTAACGTAGTCTGTCAGAGTGTAGGGACCCGTGCCAGCTTCGTTGCGCCAGTCCCTCAACGCTTCCGGATTGGAGGCTACGGATTCCGGGGCGATGATGTAGGGGTACCATGTCACCTGAATGAACTGCATTGCATTGAACCCTGCCCACGTTAAATTGAGCGTGTACTTGTCAGGGGTTGTCATGGTCAAGTTCTTCTGGAACGGCATGTTGACATAGGCGCTGGCCGGTTGTTGTAGATACCTGTTAATGGTGAACATAATGTCCTGGGCGGTCAGCTCTCTGCCATTGACTGGTGACTTGTTGTGGAAGTAGACGCCTTTCCGGACACGGAAGATCCAATGCGTCGGGTCGGTTAACTCCCAGCTTTCTAGTAGCTGCCCCCGCAAGTATTTGTCGCTGGGAAACTGCAGTGCGGACATGTTGTTTTCCGGCTCGTTCGTGCCGCTTGGACCCGTAGCCCAATCGCTCAAGAGTAGCTGGTCGTGAGTGAGATCCATCGTGTACGAAGTGGCGGCTCTCGTGTAAGCATGGTCAAAATCCAGCGGCGTAACCAAAGACGCAAGGCGGAGTGTGCCACCATATTGCGGCTTTTCAGACGCTCTATTCGTTGGAGGCGTTATCATGCCGGTAATAGCTGGCGAAGTGGTGCCGGTGATTGGTGCGGTCGTCGTGGCGCCGGTTGTTGGCGTCGTTGTCTTAGAGGCAGTTGCCGTCGTGGTTGTGGCCGGCGGCGTAGAAGTCGCTGATGGCTTGGAACATGAACTCAGGATCAGAGCCGTCACCATCACCAGACTTATGGCTAACAGCGTTGGCTTGCTCTTCATCTTTCTCTCCTTATTGAATGTCGATCACCTGTCCCCCGTTGACGGAAGCTTCGTCTTAACACTTACATTTTCATTCACCCCTTTGAACAGCGCACTGGCCATTTCTAGCGACGATCAAGATTTCGAATTTGAAACTTGCTGCCGCTTCGCCTTTATGCGTGGTGCGGCTCTTCTGTAGCTTACCCGGATACCCTTCAACCTTGGATCCAGAACATCTCTCAGCGCATCACCAAATACGTTTATTCCATAGACTGCAATGCTCAAAGCAAGGCCAGGCCACAGTGCCATCCAAGGCGCGGTGTACATGTAGGCGCGACCGGCTCCGCTGAGCATACCTCCCCAGCTGGGTGTGGGCGGTGGAATGCCATATCCCAGGAAGCTAAGGCTGGCTTCCGTAAGGATTAAACCGGGCATGCCAATGGTGAACAGGATGATGATGGCGGCGAGAACATTCGGCACGATGTGCCGTATCAGTATCTTCGTGTTTGAACAACCAATGGCTCGGCTTGCTTCTATGTACACGTTCTCTTTCATGGCGATCACGGTGCTGCGTACAACCCTAGATCCTGAGATGCCATTTGCGATACCGAGTACGAGGATGATCTGGAATATACCCGGCTTGACAACGGACATAACGCTTATGAGTATTACCAGAAGTGGAAACGCCATCCAGCCATCAACGAATCTCTGCACGATGAGGTCGAATTTTCCCCCGGCGAACCCAGAAGTAATGCCTATGGTTGTCGAGATGGATGTAGATATCAGCATTCCACATATGCCCACGACCATCGAGATTCGCGCTCCGAAGATAATTCGGCTGAAAATGTCCCGACCAAGGTTATCCGTGCCCATCAGGTGTTGGTTGGAGGGAGGCTTGAAGAACTGACCTGGCAGGCTCTGGTACGGAGAAAAGGGAGCTAGCAGATTGGCAAAGACTCCAGCTAGGAGCAAAATCAAGACTATGAAACCGCCAATCGCGCCTAGCGGCTTGTCCTTGACGAACCTGACTACCGGATTCGCGGTCAATGAGACTCTTCTTCGTTTCATCGGTAGACTCGATGCAACTGAATGCCTGTTCAACCCGAAAACCCCTTTCTGCTCACACCAGTTACCTGGTCTTGATCCTCGGGTCGAGGAACCCGTAGGTGAGGTCGACCATAAAATTGGCGAGTAGCACGAACGAAGCGATAACTAGGTTTATACCCGAGACGAGAGTGTAGTCTCTGGATTGGATAGCCTGCAGCAGGAGACGCCCTATTCCCGGCAGGTTGAAGATCTGCTCGATTATCACCGAACCACCGACTAGCAGAGGCAACTGGAGTCCGACTACCGTAATGATCGGGATGAGCGCATTCTTGGCCGCGTGCCTGATAACTATCGTCCGCTCTGCGAGCCCTTTTGCCCACGCAGTCCTGATGTAGTCTTGCCTCAGTACTTCCAGCATCATGGTGCGCGTCATTCTCATCGTTGTACCGGAAATTACCATACCAAGAATTACTCCCGGTATGATGAAGTTTGCCAGGTTTTTCAGAGGGTTATCGCCAAAGGCGACATATTGCAATGGCGGCGTCCAGTGCCACCAGATCGAAGGGAACACTATAACCATCGTCCCGAGCCAGAAACTGGGGACGGCGATGCAAAAGATGGCGAAACTCCGACCCAGATAATCACCCAAAGTGTCCTGCCGTATAGCTGAGTACACCCCGATCGGGACCGCTATCAGCAGCGATGTCAATATAGCCAAGAGCCCGAGCTCGAACGTTATCGGTAGCCCGGCAGCAATGTCATCGGCTACCGGAGTGCCCATCCACAACGACTTGCCTAGGCTACCATGAAGGGCGATATTCGTCAGCCAGCGTCCATATTGAACGTAGACCGGGACATCCAGACCGAGTTGATGTTTCAGTGAATCAATGGTCAACGGTAAAGCATCCTTGCTTCCAAATTCCTGTGATGAAACCATCAGCTCGATGACGTCGCCGGGGAGCAAGCGCACAAGCAGAAAGACGATCAGGGTTACCACGAACAAGGCAGGTATGATGAGCAGCAACCGTCTCACGATGTAAGCGGTCATACACTGCCCCCTTTGTCTTCTGGTAAAGCTGGCTGGAGTGCTATCATCTTCTCGCTGATATCAATAAGCAGGTTGGTGTATTCTTCAAGAGTATATTGTCCCCTGATCGCCCAGCGGAAAAGCGCCCAGGCATCGGCTGTCGCGAGAATGCTCCTTGCTGTGAAACCGGGATCGTCTACATTAAATTCACCAGACTCCTTGCCTTTGATGAGAAGGTCACGGAATATCTTCCAGTTCCTCGTCCCCGCTTGAAGAAAGATACGTCGCTCATCTTTATCGAGGCTTAAAACGATGTGGTTCAGGAAAATATACAACTCCTGCAACTCATCGACGTGCTTCAGATACAGGCGAATGTATTGTTTTAGTGAAGCATACGGACTCAGCCCGGCGAACTCATTTACTCGCTCAGCCAGCGTGTCTGATTCAGCAAGCACCGAGAGCTTCAGAATTAAAAAGACGAGTTCTTTTTTCGATCCGACGTAATAATACAGGCTGCCGATTCCCATGTCACACGCCTTAGCGACATCACGCATCGTCGTCTTCTCATATCCGCGCTTCGCGAAAACTCTGCTTGCGCAGGTTGCGATGTGTTTTCTTCTCCTGGAGACTAAAAGTTCATTCCGGCTGAAAGTACGCAAAACTCCAATAAACGACATTGCTGCAACCTCAAATTTGCCGAACCTTCGTTCTAGAATAGAAGTTCTAAAATTATATTAAGAAACTACAAGTTTGTCAATACTGCAAATAACGATAGTTTCAAGTCCAGTCTCTGGGCCCTCAGCCGGGATTTCCCATATCAACTCGTAGTGAGCCGACCTCGTTTCTTGGTTTTGACATCGATGATATAGCCCGATGATATAGCCAATGTATGCGATTGTCAATGACTGATGCCAATATTTAGGGCAATATTGACGTTGGTGGCAGGAAAAAAGAATAAACATGATTAGCACAAACAGTTCTCTACTCAGTTTTTGCATATTCTTGGGCAAACTTTATCAAGCTCTATATCTATGTTCTTGATGTTGAAATTTGACAGTGTTTACGGTTTTTGTTAACATATAGAAAACAGGTTGTTAACAATCAAGGTGTTTACAGAAATTAACAGGTGAAAACAGGGGGCTAATATGGGAAGTAGGGTAGTAGGTTTTCGAGTGCCGGATGATTTAGCTGAAGAGCTTGAAAGGGTGAGTGACGAGCGTGGCCAGACTACTGCCGAGTTTCTAAGAAAGCTGGTTGACGATGCACTTTACCCGTCAAAGTCTGCTGCTACTCTGAAAGATGAGGATGGTGACGACGTAACTTTATCTGACTTGTATGAGCAACTACAGGGTCACGAGGCCAATATTAAGGAAAATTATTCGGACATTGCTGCGCTTCAAAAGGGCATTAAAACTCTAGGGGAGCGTTTAGATAAACTTGATGGTCTGCGTAATACCGATACTAGTTCCATAGTTCGAATGGTGAATGATTTGCATGAGAGTCAATTGAAGGGCTTGCTCAATTTAACCAAGACGGTTGACACTAATGCCAAGGTTCACCGGTCTGAGATTGAAAAAATTCAAAAGATGATTGAAGGTCTTAGCGAAGGTCAAAATGAGGTTAAAACAAAGCTAACCACACATGGACATGATGACCTGAAGCCTATACCCGCACTGGTTACGAAAGTAGCCAACCTTGAGGGGGTACTCGGCACTGTGCAGTCTAAGGTTGAGTATTTGGCTAATGTAGCCAGGCGGCAGCCTACCGGTGAGACGATGAGGCTTGGACTTACTGATGGTAAAGAGCACATTTTCCGGATATATAAGAGTAGCTTGGGTTTGACGAGGCCGCATCATAAGGACGAATTTCTAGGTGATGGGTACTGGGTGGATTTATCTGAGCCTGATAAGTAACCATGTGGCAATTTCCGACTGATAGTGTCTGCCAGCCGGATGATGATGAAGAGGATGAGACCGAAGACCTGTGGTTGCAGAACCAGCTCCGAGACGTTATCGCCGAGGGCTGTCAATTCTTCAATTTGCTATTCCAACGGTAAACACTAAGTGGTAGAATAGTGTCAAAGTTTGCATAAGACATCTGGAAGAAGCATCGCTGGAGACATAATCGCTGTCACGAGAAGGATGGCCCAACCAGCGGATTTGGAGGAATCAATGGGGAAACGGAGTTATGCTATTTGCCAGGGATGTGGAAAAAAAGCGGAGTACACTGAGTGCTCTGATGGATGTGCTCCGCCTGAAGATGCCCGTTGCTCCGTTCTGAGCGGTTGGTTATCAGTTTCCCATTGGAAAGGAATGGGAGCCGTTGACCACTACGACTTTTGTTCCCTTACCTGTCTTCAAGCGTGGGTAGATAGCAAGGTGCCTAAGGTTCCTAAAACATTCCTCAAAGCTTTTGGGCAGGAGTAAGACCAGCCAGCGGATTTGGAGAGGGCACAGCAATGAGTAGCGATACTAAATTTATCACCAATGAGGATGAGAAAAATCTCCGTGAAAGATTTCGGGTGCTGATAAAAGACACCCGTTTTTTTGATGTTTTGGTCGGTTATTTCTATACAAGCGGTTTCTATGCGCTTTACAAATCTCTGGAAAGCTCAGAGAAAATACGAATTCTCATCGGATTAAAGACCGGTATCGAGACTCTTGACCTGATACAAAAAGCCCAAAACCCACTTCCGGGAGTATTTGAAGTTTCTCACGCGGAGGCTAAACAAGAATTTGCAGGCCGGGTCGTGGACGAGATGGACGACTCGGATGATAGTGACAGCGTAGAAGAAGGTGTAACCAAGTTTATTGAATGGCTGAAAAGCGACAAACTGGAAATCAGAGTATATCCTTCTGCCCATATTCACGCCAAATTGTATATTATGACTTTTAAAGAGGGGGATAAGGATACTGGCAGAGTTATAACCGGTTCCAGCAATTTCACCGAATCTGGCCTGATTGATAATCTTGAGTTTAATGTTGAACTTAAAGATAGGGCTGATTATGATTTTGCCATGTCCAAGTTTAATGAACTTTGGAAAGATGCGGTAGATGTCAGCGATAAATACATTGAGACCATCCCCAGAACATGGCTCAACGATAACATTACGCCTTATGAACTTTACTTAAAATTCCTATATGAGTATTTCAAAGAGAAGATAAATCTTGACCAGAATCCAATTGAAAAAGAGTACGTCCCGGAGAACTTTCTAGACCTAAAATACCAGAACGATGCCGTTACGGATGCTAAGAGTAAACTTGAAGAATATGGTGGCGTCTTCCTCGCTGATGTTGTTGGTTTAGGCAAGACATACATTGCAGCCATGCTGGCTAATCAGCTGGATGGGAGAAATCTTGTTATTGCCCCTCCGGTTCTTCTTGATAGGGATAATCCTGGTTCCTGGCCTAATGTACTCTCTGACTTCAGGGTTCCGTACGATTGTGAATCACTGGGTAAGCTTGACCATCTAATCGCAAAAGGAACAGATAAATATAAAAATATATTTATTGATGAAGCACATCGATTCAGGACAGAAACGACTCAGACTTATGAAAAGCTCGCTCAAATATGTCGTGGCAAACGCATTATCCTCGTTTCAGCAACCCCTTTGAATAACACACCCGGTGATATTCTCAGTCAAATAAAGCTGTTCCAAAAAGGAAGGAGGAGCACTATTCCTAACCAGCCCAATTTGGAACAGTTCTTTGACAACCTTGACAAGAAACTTAATGGCCTGGACAGGCAGAAAGATTATGAGCAATACATCAAACAGGTTAGAAGCAATGCTAAGGAAATTAGAGAACGAGTGCTGAAATACTTGATGGTAAGAAGAACCCGCTCGGAGATTGTTAAATACTATAATCAAGATTTAGCAGAGGGTAAAATCAAGTTTCCTGATGTGGCCGACCCCGAAGCAATCTTCTATCAATTAAATGAGGAAGAAGACCGTATTTTTAATAAAACAATCGAGTTAGTAACCAAGAGATTTAAATACGCGCGGTACACGCCAATGCTCCCGGAGTATTTCAAAGCGCGGACTGTTTTGCAGCCGGAAGAACTGGCTCAAAAGAACATGAGAAAGTTCATGAAGATATTACTTGTAAAGAGACTTGAGAGTAGTTTTTACGCCTTCAGAAATTCTATTAATAGATTCACTAGAACATATGAGCAGTTTCTGGCTGAACTGGACAATGGAAAGGTTTATGTAAGCAAAGGTTATGCCAATAAGCTCTTCGAATTACTTGAAAATGATGATGATGAAGCGATTCAGCGTCTCATTGACGAAGACAAGGCTAAAGAGTATAAGGCATCAGATTTCAGTGACGATTTCAAGAAAGACCTGCAAAATGATTTAGTTGTATTAAGGGAAGTTGCCAAGCTCTGGGAGGCAATAAAACGAGACCCCAAACTACTTGAGTTTGTTAACGTACTATCACATAAAGAGATTCTGAAGAAGAATAAAATCATTGTGTTTACTGAATCCAAAGAAACTGCTGAATATCTGCATAGTCATCTGGACAAAGTATTCCCAAATAAAGTGTTCTTATACACAGGGGCCTCCGGTGCTGCCGCCAGAGCCGAAGTGATTGCAAACTTCGATGCTAATGCGAGGGTTAAAAAGGATGATTACCGCATCTTAATTTCCACTGAAGTCCTATCGGAGGGTGTAAACCTTCATCAGTCTAACGTAGTCATGAACTATGATATTCCCTGGAACCCAACTCGAATGATGCAAAGAGCTGGC
Source organism: Dehalococcoidia bacterium (assembly GCA_030691775.1). Taxonomy (GTDB): domain Bacteria; phylum Chloroflexota; class Dehalococcoidia; order Dehalococcoidales; family Fen-1064; genus JAURWL01. The sequence goes on along the minus strand of JAUYDN010000102.1, from coordinate 17,367 downwards.
CGTATAAATCGTGTTAATACGAAATTTGATAAAATCTATACCTTTAACCTTTTCCCAACCGTTCAGTCCAATGACCAAATAAAGCTAAAAGAGGCCGCAGAATATAAAATAGAGGCATTTATTGAAATGCTGGGAGCCGACGGCAGACTCCTGACCGAGGGCGAAGAAATCAAATCCCATGATTTGTTCACTCGTTTGACTTCAAAGAAAACGATAACCGGGGAGGATGAAGCTGAAGAAAGTGAACTCAAGTATCTCCAAATTATCAGGAGTATCCGGGATGAACAGCCTGACTTATTCGAAAAGATAAAACGTTTGCCGAAGAAAGCCCGTACCGCCAGAAAACAACCGGAGAACAAAGATAATCTGTTAACTTATTTTCGTAAGGGCAAACTGCAAAAATTCTACCTAGCCAACAATGAATCGTCCAAAGAACAAGACTTCTTTGCGGCAGCTAAATTACTTGAAACTGAGCGAGAAACCAAGCGTGAGCTAATTGGAAAGGACTATTATGACCTGTTAGGGAAAAACAAAAAGGAATTTCAGGTAGCCACAAGAGAAGAAATGCCTGAAGTAAAACTAAAAGGTGGCCGGGATAGTGCCACTTTTGTGCTCAAGATTCTTAAATCAAAAGACGTTAGACAATTCAAAGGTTATACAGAAGACGATGAACTCTATATTATCAATTTAATCAAACTCATTGAAGAAGGCGGACTCCCAAAACAGACAACCAAAACCCTTGTTAAGGAGCTAAGTAAAGAAAAGAACCCGCTTAAGATTTTAGGTATTCTAAGAACGAACATCGCCGACGAGTTTTTCAAAGAAACTCCGGCTGAAAGCTCGGCACAAATTTCAGGCCCAAGGGAAGTAATCCTCTCTGAATATTTTGTAGGAGAGTAAGATGGAAAGACAGGCGGCTACTAGGCTTATCCGGGATACCTTCGAAAATCAATTTAACGAAGCCAACTTCACCAATTTCAGCCGGAATTTGGTCAAACACCTTGACCCTGATGTTCTGCATTATCGCGGCAATACTGTCGCCCAGGCTTACGATGAAGGCATCCAGAGCCTAAAGCGTATCGGTAAATATGAGGATGAAAACCATAACAAGATAGATATACTTGTCGTGCGCCTAAAAAAAGAAGGCTCACTGGAACGCGCCCGCGTCATGCAGCGTAACTACATCGCCCGGTACTTAAAGGGCAGAGATAATAAGGAGGCCGCGCTTGTTGCTTTTGTCTCGCCGGACGATAATGACTGGCGTTTTTCCCTAGTGAAAATGGATTATGAACTTGCCAGCACACTTACTGGGAAAACAAAAATCGAGACCGTATTGACACCAGCGCGCCGCTATTCGTTTCTGGTAGGGGAAAACGAGAGCAGCCATACCGCCCAACGGCAACTCATTGATATCCTTGAGAATGATGTTAAAACGCCATCTCTTGCTGAGCTTGAAAAGGCGTTCAGTGTTGAGGTTGTCACCAGAGAGTTCTTCGAAAAATATAAGCAACTTTATATTAGTGTTAAGGAATCTCTCGATACTCTTGCCGCCGATAATGAGTCCGTTCACAAGGAGTTTATTGATAAACAACTGGATAGCATCAACTTTGCCAAGAAGCTATTAGGGCAGATTGTCTTCCTCTACTTTCTACAGAAAAAAGGCTGGCTAGGAGTGCCTGAAGATAGAAAATGGGGTGATGGAGATAGACGTTTTTTACGCACTTTGTTTGATAGAGCCAGCAATAGTAAAGCCAATTTTTTCAACGGTTATCTGGAATACCTGTTTTATGACGCGCTTGCTAAACAGGAACGTGGCACCATTGACCCAGCTTATTATCCGCGTTTCAACTGTAAAATTCCTTTCCTGAACGGCGGTCTCTTTGACCCGATCAATGGTTATAGTTGGGACCATACCGATATGCTTTTGCCCAATGAACTCTTCTCCAATACCAAAAAAACAAAAGAAGGAGATACCGGCACCGGCATCCTGGATGTTTTTGACCGCTACAACTTTACCGTCAAAGAGGATGAGCCGCTGGATAAAGAGGTCGCCGTTGACCCGGAGATGCTGGGCAAGGTATTTGAAAACCTGCTGGAAGTCAAAGACCGCAAGTCCAAAGGCACTTATTACACCCCGCGTGAAATTGTCCATTATATGTGCCAGGAGAGTCTTATCAATTATCTGGATACAGCGGTAAACACCGGCGAGGTGCCATTGGCCAAAGAAAAGCCGGTTAATTTAAAACTATTTGGCGCCCCCGCCGTGCAACAGCAAGCCTTGAAGACCGAAGGTCATACTAACCGCGTGCCACGTGAAGACATTGAAGCCCTGGTGCGGATGGGCGAGCTTACGATTGAGCACGATACTCATGTGGAAAGTCAGGGCAAAGAGACCCGTGATTATTCCTATAAGTTGCCACCGAGTATCCGCTTTAATGCCGCTATGATTGATGACGCATTAGCTAATATCAGAGTGTGCGACCCTGCCATTGGTTCCGGAGCTTTCCCAGTAGGCTTAATGACGGAAATCGTCCGCGCAAGAAACACGCTCACCACTTACATGCCGGATAAAACGGGGAGAACAAATTACCACTTTAAACGGCATGCTATCCAGAACTGCCTGTATGGTGTAGATATTGACCCCGGAGCGGTGGAGATTGCCAAGCTCAGACTATGGCTTTCACTGGTGGTGGACGAAGACGATATCAAGCAGATTCAGCCTTTGCCCAACCTGGACTACAAGATTGTTTGCGGGAATTCCTTGTTGGGAGTAGAGCGCAGGATTGAGAACTGGCCATTGTTTGCTGAGCTTGAAAGATTGAAGCCGTTACATTTTGAAGAAACTAACGCCAAGAAAAAGCAGGAATATAAACAGCAAATTGACCAGCTAATTATGCAGTTAACCGATAACAAGAAAACCTTTGACTTTGAGATTTACTTTTCTGAGGTTTTTCACGAGCCGAATGGCTTTGATGTGGTGATTGCAAATCCACCATACGGCGCGGAACTGAGTGAAATTGAGAGGACGTTCTTAGATAGTCGATATATCAAGCTAAAGTCGCAGGTAAAGAACTCCGCCATATATTTCATTTACCGAGCAATGGAACTATTGCGCACAGGAGGAGTACACACATTCATAGTGCCGAAATCCCTTTGCTATTCCATGGGTTGGAATAAATGTGCCAGTGTTGTTGTTCAGGGATTGCAGAAGCTCATCGATACAGGGAAAGCATTTGAAGAAGTGAAGCTGGAGCAAGTCATTTTTATCAAAGTCGTAGGACACGGGTGTTTATCTTATATTAATGGAGTATATGACGGGTACGAAGTAAGAGAGCTAACTGAAGTATCAAAGCAAGTTTTTGCGGAAAGTAATGTTCTCTTGACAGGGCAGACTGTCGACGAAATGAAAATCATAAAGAATATCATTGGCAGACTTGGCAAAAGGTGGGTAGATTATGTCTCCATAGAACGAGGTTTGAATTGGCAGAGTCAAGCTAACAAAAAACTAGGGACTACACCAATTCATAGAGGTGCTCAGCTTTCGCCGTACTTCTTAGACAAGGCTACGGATTTCATAGACCTCAGGAAATTTAATCGAAATGAATACCAATACGAGCAAAAACCAAAAATCCTCAATCAGCTTGCGCCAGCTCACGTTCAGAATCCTTATCCACATTTCTTCTTGCAGGCTGCTCTTGATTTGGAGAACAGGTTAGTTTTTGAGACCATTTCTTGCACTTTTGTTAGAGAGAATTCTGTTGACATCAAATTCCTTTTAGCCATTAACAATTCAAAACTCTTTGCGTGGCTATTGTATAAGTTCGTGTATAGTAACGCCATACGAAGCACAAGATACGATGAACAGTATATAGGCAAAGTCCCATGTCCAGATTTCCGGAAAATCAACCAAAAACCGATCATACAATTGGTTGACCAAATCCTCACCATTACTAAAGATGAAGACTACCTTTCCAACCCAGCCAAGCAAGCTCAAGTTAAAGAACTGGAAGCACAAATAGACCAGTTGGTTTACCAGCTTTATGAACTCACACCGGAGGAGATAGCGGTGGTGGAGGGAAGAAGCTAGCCCAGCAGGTAACAATGTAGCGGTTTGTGACGCTTCCCACGTAAAAAAGCCAAATTCCTCTCAAAAGTTGCCAGATTTAGTGTCACCTTGACTTAGTAATCTGGACAAGCCGGGTATTTACCATAAAAAACCTTTTGCTCTGATAGGGATGTAAGTTCACCGATAAGCCGTTCCTGGACTTGCCTAACTTCCTTTTCCCTTTGCAATATAGTCTTGACCAAGTCGCAACCTAGATATTTGTCTCTCAAGCCTGCGTGTCCTCGGATGTAACTTTCGTAACGCTCGATTTCTACCGATTCCTCAATAATAGTCCCGCGGTCAATGGCAATCGCCACAGATTGCGGATTGTTGATGACACGCTCATATCCTTTGACACGAGGTCTCAGCCAGCCCAAAGACATAAAACAATTCTGGCAGGACGGCAAACGCCACGCTTTGGGGTCAGCTTTGGGATGATTATTCCCTATGTGCCGTGTAATTTCTTCCTCCTGTGAGAACTTGCCACCGCAAATAGGACAAGTGAAGGCGTAAGGGTTCTCGGTTCCGCATCTCTCGCAACAGAGCAGCGTATCTTCAGTGCAAAAAGCATCGTGATATATACTCCACCAAGAAAGCTCAGATTTTGCCCCCATCGAACTTTTTGTATCCTGTTCAATTCTAGCGAGCAGCGACGAACAAAGCCGTAGGTAGGTGCCACCCTTCTTATTCCATTCGGTGAACAGCCTCCAGGCTGGCGCCCCCTCAGTGTGTACTTTTAAGTGGTCAAAAAGAGGCTCGTCTTCGACCGGGGCTTTTACCACAATTGACTCGTCCTCTAGTACATCCCAGGTTACAGAACGTTGACTTTCTATAAAGGCCCTTACGTGACCTCTAGACTCCTCTCCTCTAACCAATTCTTCTGGCAATTTATATTTATTTCCCGCTCCTTGATTCTTGGTATCTACATAGAACACATACCTGAGGTTTGCCATATCCCATCGCCAAGGAGGCGGAAGCCATATTTGAGATTTCCACTGACTTGCCACGTCGCGAAGGGCATCTCGGTGTTTGAGAATTGCTTGTTTCCGCTCTTCTCCAATTACGATTTCTTCAACAGTTAAGGTTTTACGACTATTTCTGGGTTGTAGTCCCAGACTTTCTTTTAGGTGTGGGTTGAGTTTTTTTGCGTATGCTTGGACTTCTGATGGCAGTTTCAGGACTAACTCTGGTGATAACGTGCGCAATTCATCACATATTTTAGCTATGGTAGCTCTATCAGGGGTAAGCTCCGGATAACCATCCTTGCCAGCGTGAAGTTCAAAATACCTACGTATGGCACTCTTTTTGTCACCGATAGCTTGACGTTGCCATACCTTCACTTTCACTTCCCAGTCGCGGATTTTTGGATTAACTATCTTTTGCTCCACCTGTTTCACCTTAAAATCATCAAAAATTCAGCAGTTTTTCAGCACCATAAACTTCGCATGGCTTCTAGAATATCTTATAGGGAGGATAAGTGCAATGCCAAGTATCACAGAGCGAAGTCTAATTCGTATGGGCGATGGTGGCTTAGTGATAACCATACCGAAATCGTGGGCTGAGTATTACAGCCTTAGACCTGGGGATAAAGTGGAAGTAATAGCCAACGGCATCTTGAGAGTGCGCCCGAAACGAAAAGGTGGGAGTCAACCGAAATAATGCCTGAGACCGAGGACATACCGGAGACCAAAAGTGCCTAAATCGGATACCAAGTCACAGAAGCCGGAGCCTATGGTCACCGTCCGAATTGAACCGGGGAAAGTGTCCCCGGCGATGCGGGAACAGTGGCGGCGAGCCTGGGCACGGCTATTGCAGAGAGCGCAAGAGGAGCAGAGATGACCACCGTAACGGCTTCAAAATGGACGAGGGTATGCAGGTATGACGATGACGACCGAATCTATACAACGAGCTATAGACCAATACCATAGCGAAGGGCTTTCATTCTTTCCTATTCCAGCGAGAAGTAAAGAGGCTGCCGCTCCCTGGAAAGTTTATCAAGAACGGCAGCCGACTGAAGACGAGATTGCACATTGGAAATCTAACGGGACCGCAAGCATTGCTATTGTGTGTGGTGCCGTGTCGGGTAACTTGGTAGTGCTTGACTTTGACGACCACGAAACATGGTATCGGTACCTTGATTATACAAAAGACAGTCTCAAGTTAGACTTGTTTACATTCACACGATTAGTCCGCACTAGCAGGGGTATACACGTATACGTAAGACTTCCCCAAACCATCAAGTCTCAGAAATTCCCCAAAATTGACCTTAAAGCTGAAGGCGGTTATGTCATTGCATGGCCTTCAATACATCCGTCCGGCACACCATACGAAATAATCAATCCCGATGTGCCAATTAGAACGATAGACAGTTTGGCAGATATAGGGATATATACTAATCATAAACCAGAGGAAAATAAAACCTCTGGCAATCAACCTGGGTGGGTTAGCTCTCTATTACAGGGTGTTAAACAAGGGGAGCGCGACGACAGCGCCAAACGTCTAATTGGCTACTTCCGCAACAATCTACCGGCTGATGTAACAGAGCATATCATGCTGGACTGGAACAAGAAAAATCAGCCTCCATTAGAAGAAAGTGTAATTTTAGAGAAGATTAGCCGTTTCTATTCAAAGTACCAAGAGCGTAAAAACACTGGATATAATAATTCTATTATATTTAATGCCACTGAAGATACACTAAACGATTCTAAAACCTTTCAAAACCGTGACAAAACCGTGACAGATTCCTTTCAAAGTACGGACAACAAAAAGCGGCAAAACTACTCCGCTAGCTTTGACAGTGTTCTAAAAGATGCCGGGAAAATGTCACGCCGTGACATTGCCCTTTCAATTGGACTTCAACCAACCAGTGACACCTTCCGGCAGATAGTAAAGAGGCGTTTGGATGAAACACAGATAAGACCCTGGCAGGGAAGGCACGACATATTAGAGTGGGTCAACAAAGATTATAAATTCCTAACACTGGCAGATTACAGAAAACAGTCTAATTTATCAATCAAGTTCCCCCTGGGACTCAATCAATACGTCAATGTCCCCCCTGGAAGTGTGATAGGAGTCGCGGGGTATACATCAGCCGGAAAGACAGCGTTTTTACTCGAAGTATGTGAGCTCAACGTAGGTACTCAAGATATGCCTGTCTACTACTGGTTTAACGAAATGTCAGAGGACAGGATGTTATTGAGACTGGAAGATTACCCCAACTTAGTAAATGAGTTAGGTAAACAGTTCAAGGCTATAAAGCAGACAGACTTTGAATTTTACGATGTTATAGACCCGGACGGTATAAACGTAATTGACTACCTTGATTTGGATGGAGAGGGAGAAAATCAGCAGGTTTACATGATTGGCGCGGTAATTAAGAAGCTACAACGAAAACTGGGCAAGGGGCTAGTCATATTCGCTTTGCAGAAACAGAAAGATAAAGACATGGGTTATGGCGGTGTATACAGCGCGAAGCTATCTAATCTGTACCTCTCGTTGGACACGGTAAGTCAAGGTAAAACTAGCATGATGGGTAAATGTAAGATAGTCAAGTCTAAAGATTGGGGAGAGATGAATCCAGTGGGGTTGTACTGCAATTATTACACTGGTGGGAGGCACGGCAAGATAATTTCCGACAACCTATGGAGACGTGAAAATAATGACTAATTCAGGTCGTGTGCCGCCGGTTGCCGTCTCGTCAACGGCGTTAAAAGCTGGTTCGGGCTTCGTCCCCCGTACTGGCTCCGGCGGCCAACCTGTAGAAGAAGTACACGAATAAAAAACAAACTGAACGTCAAATATGAAGAGCGCCGGATAACAGCAAGAGGTTACCAGTGAAGGTAATAACGTGTCCGCATTGTGGCAAAGTGGCGGCGACACTAGGAATTGGTCGGGCGGCGACAAACATCGTTGTCACTGATATTTGTGACGCCTTGCGGCTTTGCCGTAGTGTACCACTGGCAGCGGAAAAGCTAGGGTGTAGCCGAGGGCTAGTCTATAAGATACTGAAAGCTAATGGTTTGACAGTGGCGGGCGTTATCAACGGATTAGCAACAAAAGATACCACTTTGTTGCAGAACGGGGGATTGAATGACGGACGGTAAGAATGAGACAGCCTTGACGGTAAGGGCGAACAATACCGCTTTACGCAACAAAACTTCTCAAGTGTCCGCAATTCAACGGCCGGAAGTAGGAGCCGCCGACTATGTCCCTCCCCAGGCCGGAGGTCGATTGGCTCCAACGGTGGAACGGGAAGGACAAGAGACTATGACGGTTTGTAGTTTACTTCTCAACGCTCCAAAAACAAACCTTCAGCCAACGTTGGCAGCAGACGTAGCACGCCTGTCGTCTCTTATGCAACGGGCGGGATTTGTAGAAAATAGCAATAAGGGACAAAGACAGTTTATTTCTTATTCTACTGTCTTTAGAATCATGAGATGGGCTATTAGTAAGCCATATGGTTCCATTAATTCGATTATAGGTAAAGATTCATCTTCGAGCGCTGCATTAAGTCTAATTAATTCCTTACTTACCGAATCAAATTGGTTTCCTAACCCAAGCTTAACCGCATCCTTAACCATTGGTGTAGTGTCAATAATTATCTTTCCTATGATTTCAGATGCCTGTTTTGAACCGTTTACTTCTTTAGGCAAAGCCATGAGCACCCTTAATGTCTCCCGTGCCCAAGTATGTATATTATCCAATGCCCTGGAACGGCGGTTTTCACGAATGGCTGCGAATGCGGCTATCGCCATGATTAAAGCGGCTGCTGCACTTAAGACTCCACTCCAATTAGTCACGAAACTAAAAACCCATGCTGAAAATGAGTTAGTTTCCCTGGTCAGGTCTATTACGATGGCTATTACTATTAACAGAAAGAACAACAGACCGAGAAATATCAAACCTATAGGTATTTTGAATAATAATCTTCTAAGTTTCATAGATATTGGTGGTATTATACCATTTTTTATTTACAACAACGGCGAACTAATCAAAATACAAGGGAGAATTTAATGTCCTACTTACCAGCTCTACCAGGGACACAGATAAAAGAGTATCCCCACGTCAATGAACGTGAGGCTATGGCAATCTGGACGGAAGCCAAGACGCCGCGTATTCGATGCTTTATCAAGGTGCTCTGGTTCACGGGGCTACGGATATCGGAAGTCTTAAGGCTCACGGCGCGGGATGTTCGCCGAGTGGGACTGGACTACTCACTGAGCATCACTAGAAGCAAAAGGCGAAGAGCCCAGCCGGAACTATTGCCGGTCCCGCGGGAATTGGGCCAGTCCCTCGACGACTACGTACAGTCGGCGGACCTGAAACCATCGGCGCTGTTATTCCCCGGCCATGAGAACGCATACCGATATCAGGTGCGCGAACTGGCGCGAAAAGCCGGCATTGAGAACTGGCAGAAGATACATCCGCACAGCTTCCGCCACGGCTTTGTCTACGATAAGGCAGGAAAGGGCGTACATCCGTACGTGCTATCGAAACTCATGGGACACAGTTCATTAGGAATCACACTGCAATATTACCAGCCGTCAGAGGCGGACTTGAGGAACGCCATTGAGACTAAATAAACCATCGGTCAAGAATACGCCTGAAGTCGCAGGCTTGGAAGCGATAAACAAATAAAGGAACGATTTTAGCAGAGGCTATTACAAGTGAGAGGATACGGAACAAATAAACTTCCGGGCAATTATTACTCTGAAGGGGTATGAGATTAAAACCTGAAGCTAAAAATAAGCAGTCAATTATTTAGGGCAAAGCATTTGAAAAAGCTTGACAATTACAATGCAATGCTTTACGATACAATGCATAGCATTAAAATACTGAATAAGGAGACGACATACTAATGGCAGATGCGAAATCAAAAGACACAGTTTGGGCTCAACAGGCTAGGGCACTAGTCGAGGCATTTTTGAAAAATGAGACGAGCAACTACGGGCTCAGTCCACAACGGATTCTTGAGGTGGCAAAAGAGGCTGTTAGCCGTAGAGGGTACGTGCTTTATGACGACTACAATGCCGACCTCCTTATAGAAGTGCTCAACGGAGTACGTCCATGCACCGTGGGTTTTCGACTCTTTTACATCAAGAGTGTGCTACAGGCTTATCTCTGGCAATACCAAGGCAAAAGCAGATTTAACCCACCCGCCTAGATTTCATCTACAGAGAAACATCTTCTAGGCTATACCCAGTCAGAAATTGAAGAGTGAGGAGACTAAATAAATGAAAGCGGCTATCTATTGCCGGGTAAGCACAGACAACCAGGAAAGGGAAGGCACGAGCCTACAGACGCAGCTTGAGGTTTGTTGCCGTAACCACTGCCAGGGCAAGGGCTGAGGCAAAATCCGAGGCTGAGTATCAAGCGGTCTTGTGGCGGGACTTGCTGAATTGAAAGGAGAGCTAATATGAAAGGCGCTATCTATTGCAGGGTAAGTACAGACAATCAAGAGCGTGAGGGCACGTCTTTACAGACACAGCTAGAAGCATGCCTTAAATACTGCCACGAAAAGGGCTATGAAGTGGCTTACCGCTATCATGAGGCATATTCCGGACTTTCACTGGAGCGCCCGGAGTTGGACAAGCTGCGGGAACTGGTAAGGAATGAGCAAATAGACGTTGTTGTCTGCTATTCCCTTGACCGACTATCGCGTGACCCAGGTCATGGCGTCATAATCACACAGGAACTTGAAAAGCATGGCGTCAAACTGGAAACCGTCACCGAGGACGTGGACAATTCAGAGCTTGGCAAACTGATAAGCTACATACGCGGTTATGCCTCAAAGGTAGAGGCTGAGAAGATACGTGAGCGCTGCATACGTGGCAAGCGGGCCAGGGCAAAGGCGGGGCGGATTGTAGCTGGTAATGGGTTTGGTCTCTATGGCTATGATTATATCAAGGTATCACAAGAGAATGGCGGGCGACGTGTAATAAATAAAATTGAGACGTCATGGGTTAGGCAGATATATCAGTGGCTAGTTAATGAGGGGCTGTCTACCACTGCAATCACCTACCGCTTGAGGGCTTTGGACGCGCCTACTAAGTGTGGGAAGATATGGAGCAAGCGGGCAGTCCATGCCATACTTACGAATGAAGCCTATATCGGCCGAACCTATGCCTTTACCGCTAAGGACGGTAAGTTATACGGAAAGCCTAAATCAGAATGGATTGAAATACCGGGCGTAACCCCAGCGATTATACCCTGGGAACTATATGACGCTACTCAAAAGCAATTAAAGGTAAATCAAGACAAGTGCATCCGAAATTGTAAACATGAATACTTGTTACGAGGCCATTTACGCTGCCGTCAATGCGGGCAGGCTTTCGTAGGCAGTTCGGGGGAACGCTATGCTTGTATGGGTAAACTCAAAATGTCCGCGCCGGTTGAACGGTGCAAGAATAAGAGTTGGAACGCCAATAAGCTAGAGGGCATGGTTTGGACCGAACTTGAACGCTATCTGAGTGACCGTGACCTGATAATTAGTGTGCTTGAAAAGCAGCGTCAGGACGCTAACCAACTAGGCGTATTCGAGACGGAACTAGAGCGGGTGGAGCGCCAGATGAAGGCGGTAGACCGTGAGCAGCACCAGCTTTTACAGTGGGCACTAAAGGACTTCCCGGAAGACCAGGTAGAGGCGGAAAACAGGCGGCTGAATAAGGCAAAGGAAACGCTCAAGGCACAAAAGACCGAGCTTGGGGCACAGATTAAGGCGAGCCATGACGCTGTTATCAACGTACCGAAACTAGAGCATACCGTAGAACTGCTGCGCCGGCAGCTTAAAGACCCGGACTTTGCCACGAAGCGGGACTTTATTGAAAGCATGGGAATTAAGGTTTGGCTTGATGGTGAGAATGTGGAAATAACCGGCATGATAAGCCCGGAAGATAGTACTATTGTGTTCACGTCATCTCAATAACCTTCCCGTGGCCACCAAACCCAGACTCACGCCGCTAGCTGTTTAGCCCAATTTCGGATGGCGTTCCAGTCTCGCCCCTCTTGTTAAGCAGCTTTGACACGCTTGCTAATCAATGCCCTGGTAAGCTGGTAATCAATCTCCAGATTCAGCCAGAACCGTGCTGGTATCTGTGGCATAACTGCTTCAAGTTGCAGGGCAGTTTCGGCGGTGATGGACTTCTTCCCGTTAATAATCTCATTAATAGCATTCAAAGGTCGTCCCATACGCCTTGCCAGTTCCTTTTGAGAAATCCCTCTCGCCTCGATTTCCTCTGCCAAGTATTCACCGGGAGGTATAGCGATATCGGGATAAGCAGAAGTCTTAGTCACCATGATAATCCTCCACATCCATAATACGTATACTGTCTTCTTGGCTCTTTTCGATAATAAGCCGGTAGTTACCGGTAAGAGCTATCGAATACTGTCCGGCACGGTTACCTTTCAACGGGTGTAACCGCAACGCCCGGTGTCCGTATAGATGAGCGAATTTTTCCGTCGCTCTCAAAACTGCCAGACGTTGGATGTACTTTCGGCCAATTTGTGCACCGAAAAGTCGGGTGGCATCTGAAATGCTCATGCTTGAATTGAACAGGCGATTGGATGAGAACTCAATATCCACCCTTACACCTTATGGATTATAATAAGCAAGTTTACCGACCATGTCAAGCATCGAAAATAGACCGTGAAAAAGCTCCATTTTAGGGTGAAAGGTGGCTAAATCCCACCGTACTTCGGGAGGCGTTTCTCCAGGAAAGCTTTAACCCCTTCCTTTGCGTCTGTTGTACGCACTATTGCCGAGATTTCCTGACTTTCCAGCTCCATCTGGGTCTCCAGCGAGTTGTTTATACCCAAGTACAGTAATTTCTTTGCTTTGCCCAGTGCCTCTTTAGGTCCACTGACAAACTGGGCGGCAAGTGAATCTGCTTCTGGCATCAATCTTTCGGCGGGCACGACCCTGTTCACTATCCCCCACTCCAGCGCTTCCCGTGCCGTAAACACGCGGTTCGTCAACGCCAGGTCCAGCGCTCGTTTGATTCCCACAATGCGCGGTAAAAAGTAGGTAGACGAGCCGTCCGGTACCAGTCCCACCCGCGTGTATGCCATGGTGAAACTGGCGTTTTCGGCGGCAATCGCGAGGTCGCAGGCGCAAACAATTGAAAGCCCGGCGCCAGCGGCGGTACCGTTGACAGCGGCAATCACGGGGGAATCCATGCGGACAAAGCGTGATATGGCGGCGTGGAGATAGGTGGTCATCTCCTTAAGATGCGCTGGTAATGCATCTCCCTGCTGACTGAACGACTTGAGGTCTCCACCGGAACAGAAGAAACGCCCGTTACCGGTTATCAGGACGGCGCGGACTGCCGGGTTCTCACTGCATTCGATGGATGCATAGAACAGGTCTTTGCTCATCTCGGAATTCAGGCTGTTGGCGGCGTCCGTACGGTTCAGGGTAATGCGGGCGACATTATCGCGGATTTCGAACAGAATCGTTTTGTATTCCATTTCATCTCCTCCAGGTGTTAATCTCCTGCATCTTACCAATTGTGTGTATCTGGAGTCAAAAGATATTGCCTGAGGGTTTTTATTATTATCACCACCACTATGAGAATATCCTTGCTTGTCATCCTGGAGGGGTCCGTCTCTCCAATACTTCGAAGGACGACGAAGGATCTCAGGGTGGGGCGAGGAAGTCATTACCCCAAGAAATTCCATTAGAATTAGAGAGATAGGTTATCAGTGGTAGGTAGAAGGATTCCCGCTCGGGGGCGGGAATGACAAGTTGTGTGAGGCTTTTCGTTACAACGTGGTCTCGATTCAATCGGGATGAGCGATTCTGAACAAGTCAGACATCAGGACGAACCGCATGAATTTAATCTCTTTGTAATCGCAAGACTCTTCCTCCGATTTTCATCGGGGCCGGAGTGACAAGTTTTGAATGTATACAAGCTGGCCGATAGTGCATTGCTAGACGCTCTCATTATCTGTGTTACACAACATGAGCGGGGGGGGCGGGCTTTAGCCCAACCCCCCGAAACTTTCGTCAATATTGCTAGTGGAGTGTCTCAATAACAGCTTTACAATTCTTAATACTTGTACCTGGCCAAGTACAGGTAAAAGATGCCAGTTCTTACACAGCGCCTCATCCCCTTGCCCCTTCTCCGCAGAGAAGGGGAAGAACTATTTTGAGAGGGGCTGACGCCCCTCTCAACTCCCTTGTACAAGTTGGCAGTCATCTTGCTTTCCCACCCTTTGCAACCATCATTTTCATATTTCGTCCGTGGCACCACACTCCATGTGTAATTGTCAAGTTATTTCCGAGACACTACACCAGTGTCCTGTCTCGGAAATATGTTACATTATTATCCTCAAGTTAAACAAACGCGCCATCAAGTGTTATTGGATTCCCCGCTCCCGTATCGCAGTACGGGACAGGCTTCGCGGAGAATGACAATTTATGTAAATCCGGCATTTTCAGGACAGCCTTATTGTTCAACGAATTTATGGGACACCACGCTAGGGAGCACCGAGCTCACTCTTTATACTCGGCGACTATTATGTCAACAAGCCGTCGCTTGGGAACGTGGTGGACGCTCTCATCATCCCGCCAGTAACTGGTACTCGCGCCTGGCTCGAGAGTATCGATGACAACGGTTTCTTTCGGTTTGCCGAGCGCGAGGACAAGCAGAATATTGAACCGGGCGGAGATATCCAGAAGTTTTCGCAGTTCGTCCCGGTCGACTGCCGCAAGCATGCAACCACCGTAACCCTTCTCTACCGCCCCCAATAGAATCGTCTGCGCCGCAATGCCATGGTCGACACCGAAGGAAGGCACTACCTCTGTATCTCCCAATACAATGATGTAAGCCGCAGGATGTTCTCCTTCAGCCGGACCGGGCCAGTCTTTGAGAAGCGCCGCCCAGTGCAGACAGGAAAATACATGTGCGTTGTGCTCTCGCGAGGTGGAAAGGATGTATTTGAGCGGCTGGCGATTGGTAGCAGAGGCGACGACGCGTGCCACATCAACCAGTTCTTCCAGTACCGCCATATCGATGTGGATTTCTTCATGAAACCGGCGGTAACTGCGGCACTTCAGCACGAGGTCTTTCAGCATTTTTATCCTCCATGTTCCCCTGATTCCTGTTCCACCCGGGGTCAGCCCTCAACAAACGTATACGCCGGTTGAGCTGGGTCGATTCTTTGCGCGCATTGTGATATTCGAACAGGTTCATGACTCTTAGCGTTCAGAATCTTACATGTCTCTTGCCAGAGACACCACGAAGTATGAAAACTTCGCCCCCCTTGTCATTCCCGACACCGTATCCAGTCCCGACTGAATCGGGATGGCGATGAAGTCGCTCATACGGGGCAGTTTCTGAGCGGGAATCCATCGTTCTACCTGCCACGAATAACCTATCTCTCTAATGCTAATGGTATTTCCAGGGGTAATGACTTCCTCGCCCCACCCTGAGATCCTTCGTCGTCCCCGTATCAAGTACGGGGCAGGCTCTTCGGGAGTATTGGCGGGACGGACTCCTCCAGGATGACAGAATGCGATTGGCTGTTATTTTTCATAAGAGTGAAAAGATATGTTTAAACATATCTTTTCACTTCAAATCGATATAGTCTCACCGGCTCATTGTACCCGATACCCGCCTTGGCGCGGCAGATTTCGAGCTGGCGCTCCACCGAATCGACACCTTCCAGGTCCGGCAGGAGTAGACCCCGCCGCCACCCCGCTTCCACAATCGCCCCGTAACGCTTCGGGTCGAGTTGACTCGCATCTTTAACAGGCTCCGGCTCGGTGAGCACATCCACCTTGTAGTTGAGTTCCGGCAACTCGTCCGGGGAGACCGGCGGGAAACGCGGGTCGTGGGTCGCCGCGCTGATGGCATTCTGGATAATCTCCCCGGCAATGTTTGCTTGCGTCGCACCAATCGTGCCGATACAACCACGCAGTTCTTCTCCCTTGTGGATAGAGACGAAAACGCCCGCCTGTCCGCTCATTTCCGGTATCACCGATTTCAGAACGGGAGCTTTACGTGTCCGGGTATAGCTTTCCACGGTTTCCCGTGCCAGCCTGACCTGCGGCGATTCCCGACGTTGTTTGAAGACTACACCCGCATATCCGACCACGGCAGAATAATCGCCGGTGGTGTCGCCGCTGGTCTGGTACTTCACGAGCTCAGCAGTATTGGCGCCGAGCTCTTTGGCAGCGAAAATGAGCACTGCCGCCGGTGCATAGCCGCACATCGTGATGCCGAGCTTCTGTACCCGTGAAAGCAGTTCCACGGCATCCAGCTTCAGCATCGCCTCTACGGCTTTCATGTCCTTGGCACGCGCTGTCTTCTGTGGTTCGTAGTGCGTCATGTCCCCCGAAGCAACAATAAGCACAGGCTTACCTGATTGCTTAATCGCCCTGGCAATGCTTTTCCCGATGCTTTTATAGACCTCGGCGGTGGCATGTGAGAGGACGATAGGGACAAGTTTAAAATCCGGCTTGAAGTACTGGATAAACGGCAGTTGCACCTCGATGGCGTGTTCCTCGATATGCGCCGCGACGTCCGATTTCAGATAAGATGAACCGGCGAGTATTTTCTCCGCCAGCGCGCTATCGATTTCCACGTCACCCAGCGGCGTCCGCCACGAGCCTTCTGTCATGATGCTGAAAGGTTCTCCCATCCCCGTGTGAGTGGGTCCCATGATGACGATAGTATCTGTCAGCTTCACCCGCGAGACTACTGCCCCGGCAACCGGTCCCGAATAGGGATAGCCGGCGTGGGGAGCATAGTAGCCGGTGACGTCCTCTTTTTCCGCTTTTTCATCCACCATTTTCTTGATAAGCGCGCGCAGTTCCCGCGCCGAACCCGGATAAAACCGCCCGGCAACCGATGGCTGACGTATCATCGCTTCTCACCTCCCTGCGCGGCAGTTCTGAAATTGAGATTGGCGCCGCAGTGCCGGCAACACGAGCCTGCCAGGCCGGTTACCCACGTCTCGTAGCCGCGCCGCTCCACCACGAGTTTGGCACACCCGGGACAGGTAGTGGTCTCGCTGGCGTGACCCGGCACATTGCCCAGGTAAACAAACTTTAGCCCGACTTTTTTGCCGATTCTATATGCTTTTTCCAGCGTTGCAAGCGGCGTGGGCGCTAATTGCGAGATATTGTAAGCCGGATGGAAACGGGTCACGTGCCACGGCGTCAGCTCACCGAGTTTATCATGAATCCAGCGGGCGATGCCCTCGAGCTGAATGTCATCATCATTCATCGTGGGGATGATGTTGGTCACCACCTCGACGTG
>JAUYDN010000049.1 GCA_030691775.1 Dehalococcoidia bacterium | reverse complement strand
CAGGCCCAAGCAGCTGTGTCAGCTTGGCAGATTCATCGTGACAATCGTAACGCAAAGGTTTGCTGGCAATTCACCGCACGGGACGCGCGTGTTAAACTCCATCGACTCTATCCGACATTATAGTTGTGACGTGACACTAGTGTCAAGTGTAAATTGTTCCCATCAATGAAGGCATAATTATTAGTGTATGTAGTTGCCATAATCTTGGAAACTAATTTACAACAACACTATATTATTGTCAAGTTGTATCCAAAATGATACATTGCCTGAGATTCTTCGCCCCATTCCAGAATAACAACCTTATTTTCGTCGTTCGTGGGTTGTGCTTCGCGCCGTGATAAATTACCCGGAAAATGTAACGCACCATCGGTGTTTTACGCCATCGTTAATTACATCGTTTTCGTTTCACGGAAAAGAAAAAAACCCCTCGTCACAACCCCAACCCCCTGTGCTATAATGCTTTTATCTTAATTACCAAACACACAAAGGATACCGATGTTCACGCACCTCCACGTTCACAGTGAGTTCAGCCTGCTCGACGGCATGTGCCGTATCGATAAACTCATCGCCCGTACTAAAGCCCTGGGTATGGAGAGCCTGGCACTCACCGACCACGGCGTTATGTACGGCGTCATCGATTTCTACGTCAAGGCAAAAGAAGCCGGTTTACGCCCCATCATCGGGTGCGAGATTTACATCGCCCAGAATAGCCGTACCAGCCGCACTCCCGGCGATAAAAACAACTACCACCTTGTCCTGCTGGCAAAAAACCTGACTGGCTACCGCAACCTGCTCCAGATTGTCACCAGGTCGCACCTCGAGGGTTATTACTACAAGCCACGTATCGATAAAGGACTGCTGAAAGAGTACAGCGAGGGGCTGGTAGCGCTCTCCGCCTGCATGGCTGGCGAGGTGCCCCAGCATATTGTCGCCGGACGTATCGACGAAGCCAGAAAAGCCGCCCTCTGGTACAAAGAGACCTTCGCCGGTGACTTCTACCTGGAAGTCCAACGGCACCCCATCGCCGAGCTTGAGAAGGTCAACGCGGAGCTGGTACCGCTGGCGAAAGAGCTTGGTATCCCGCTGATTGCCACGAATGATGTTCATTACATCAACCGCGAAGATGCGCCTACACACGAAATCCTGCTCTGCGTGGGCACTAACACCACCGTCAAGGACGAGAAGCGCCTGAAGATGGATGGCGATTTCTTCTACCTGCGCAGTACGGAGGAGATGGCGGAGCTATACCGCGACCTGCCGGAAGCCATCGAGAACACCCAGCGCATCGCCCGCATGTGCGACCTCAAACTGGAGTTCGGGCGTTTACACCTGCCGGAAATCGAGCTACCACCTGACAAGACGCCCGACCAATACCTCCGCGAGCTTTGTTATGAAGGTCTGCCCCGCTTTTACCCGAATCCGTCCGAAGAAATCAAACAGCGCCTGGAGTACGAACTGGACGTTATCCGGCAGACCCAGTTTGCCAACTATATCCTGGTGGTATGGGACATCATTTCTTTTACACGGAAGCAGGAAATTCTATTCGGGGTGCGGGGTAGCGCCGCCTCCAGTATTATCCTGCACTGCCTGGGCATCACCGAAATCGACCCCATCGCTCACAAGCTTGTCTTCGAGCGCTTTCTCAACTTAGAACGCAAAGAAATGCCGGATGTCGACCTCGATTTCCAGGATGACCGCCGTGATGAGGTTATTGGCTATGTCGCCGCCAAATTCGGGCAGGACCACGTCGCGCAGATTATCACCTTCGGGACGCTCGGCGCGCGGGCAGCTATACGGGATGTGGGCAGGGCGCTGGGCATGACCTACGGAGAGGTCGACCGCGTGGCGCGGCTCGTGCCTTTCGGTCCCAGGGTGACCATCGATGACGCTCTGAAACAGGTTGAGGAGCTTGCCGGCATTTACCGTGAAGACCCCGCCATCCGCAATCTCATCGATACCGCACGGAAGGTGGAAGGCATTTCCCGTCATGCCAGCACGCACGCCGCCGGCGTGGTCATCTCTAAAGAACCTTTGACTAACCACGTCCCGTTACAGAAGGTCCCTAAAAGCACCAGCGAGACCGCCGTCATGGTACAGTTCGCCATGGACGACGTCGCCCGCATCGGTCTGCTGAAAATGGACTTCCTCGGGCTGGCGAACCTCACCATCCTGGGCAAAGCCCGCGACCTCATCAAAGAATATCGAGACATCGATATTAACCTGCACCGCATTCCACTCAACGATAGGCGCACTTATGCCCTGCTCTCTTCGGGTGAGACCGCCGGTGTGTTCCAGCTTGAAGGTGCGGGCATGCGGCGCTATATTAAAGAACTCAAGCCCACCGTCTTCAGCGATATCGTGGCGATGGTGGCGCTCTACCGACCCGGTCCCATGGAGCATATCCCCACTTTTATTAAAGCCAAGAACGGTCTCGAACCCATCCGCTATTTGCACCCGGTAATGGCGGGCTTCCTGGAAGAGACCTATGGTGTTATCGTCTACCAGGAGCAGGTGCTATTTATCGTGCAGGAGTTTGCCGGTTACAGTCTCGGTAAAGCGGATATTTTCCGCAAGGCGATGGGCAAGAAAATCCCCGAGGTATTAAAGAAAGAAAAGCACAGTTTCATCGAAGGAGCGAAAAGCAGGGGCTTTGTCACAGAGCTTGCTGAGCAGGTCTTCGCCCTCATCGAGCCGTTTGCCGGGTATGCCTTTAACAAGGCGCATGCCGCCAGCTACGCGCTCATTGCCTACCAGACCGCCTATCTCAAAGCTAACTACCCGGTTGAATACATGACGGCATTGCTCACGGCTCACGCGGGGGTGACGGAGAAGATTACAACTGCCATCGGGGAGTGCCGGCGGTTGGGTATTAAGGTGTTACCGCCGGATATCAACCGCAGTCTGGCGAACTTCTCCATAGAGCGGGACGAAAAAGGCGCCGCGGTAATCCGTTTCGGGTTGACGGCGGTTAAGAATGTGGGCGTCGGTGCTGTCGAATCACTCATCCGCGAACGGGAGAAGAACGGACCGTTTAAATCGATTGAAGACCTGTGCCGTCGCGTAGATTTTGCCAGCCTTAACCGGCGGGTGATGGAAAGCCTGGTCAAAGCCGGGGCATTGGATAGCCTGGGCAACCGCGGCACACTACTCGCTAACATCGGCGAAATACTCTCGCTCGCGCAGAGGGAACAGCGTTCCAGGGATTCCGGTCAAACGACGATGTTCGATATGTTCGGTGCGGAAGTGCCGGTACCGCTTGCCAGACTGAGCATGGATGAAGTAGATGTGCCGGTCAAAGATAAGCTTGCCTGGGAAAAGGAGCTGATGGGGGTCTATCTTTCCGAGCACCCTTTCAGCCAGTTTGCCGGGAAAATCGCTGATGAGAACATCATGACCTGCGGCCAGATTGAAGCCGAAATGAACGGGCAGATTGTGCTCGTGGCGGGAATGGTCGCTTCCGTGAGCCACCTCATCACCAGGGCGGGGAAACCCTTCGTCAAGGCGCAGATGGAAGACCTCGAGGGCAGTATCGAGGTAATGATATGGTCGGATATCTACACTGAAACAGTGGCGCTATGGGAGGAGGGGTCGATTGTTATGGTGGAGGGCAGGGTGACGGTGCGTGACGATACCGTTCAGCTCAGCGTAAAAAAGGCGAGTCGCTATCAGCCAGGACAAGCGCTGCCCAAAAAACCGGCTCCTGTAGAACCTGTGCCGCCTGCGGTCGCCAGCAAGATATCGATGGTTAGCGGTCCGGCTACCGCCAACGGCATACCCGCGGTAAATGGCAGGTCGATGTACCAGACAAGTCCTGTTTCTACCGGTAAAATGGTTATCGATGGTCCCTCCGCTAATGGTGGCTTACCCGCCGTGAACGGCAGACCCATCCCGCCACCAGAACCATTGAAACACTACCGGCTGGTCATCGGCATTAGCGATACCGCAGACAGAGAGAGCGACCTGAAAAAATTACACCGGGTCGTGTCCACGCTCAAGGAATTCCCGGGCCGTGACGAAGTCAACCTGCGCATTGTTGAAAATGGCAAATCCAAACACCTGAAATTCCGTGACCTTACTACCGGCTACGCCCGCGAGCTACACCAACAGCTTATCGGGCTGGTAGGGGAAGACGGGTTGAGAGTTGAAACCCTGGCGGATGAAATCCAGTAATAACCAAGGAGTATATATGGAACCTGTTATGCTTATCATCGTCGGATTTCTTCTTGTATTTGTCGCATCTATTCTTGAAACATATTGCACATTTGGCAGGCAAGCCAGACCCGATGTCAAGCCAGGAATCCTCAAGTCGCCTTTTCGATGGGTCGTGGAAGCGTTTTGGGTTCTCATGATGCTGGGCGGAGGGATTTCCCTGCTCATCAGTCCATTAGGATGGATTGGCGCCCTGGTTGCCGTCGTGGGTTTCTGGCTGGTATTGCCGTTCCTGGTGACGCCTATTATGCGCTTCCGACTCCTGCCGCACTGGGACGATGTCAAAACAGAGCTGATTCCCAAAGGCTACGACGAGAAGAACTACTGGCGTGGCGACTGGTGGATGATACCGGATAAGCAAAAGCCAAAGAAATCGAGGAAACCTGCCTGAGTAATGAAGACAGCCCTAACATCGGCAAGCCGAAACCAAGAAATATCAACTGTAGGGGCGACTCTTGAGGTCGCCCAGGTCTAAGGAAAAGCTCCAGGTGCTAAAAATCAACTATCAACCCCCCTTTTCCCCGGATACGTGGCATAAGCTGATATGGTGGCACAGGCGTCCCTTCAGGGTGAACGCGTATCTAGTTGAACCCCGCCTGTGAGCCCTTTGTAAATTTATGGAGCTGTAGGGGCGACCCTTGGAGTCTGTCTCAAAACAATTGGTCTGTCATTCTGGAGGAGTCCCGATAGCATCGGGACAACGAAGAATCTGGTGGTGGGGAGGCGTTGTCTTATTCCCCCACTCTGAGATTCTTCGCTTCGCTCCAGAATGACACCCATTTCTATCCTTGTTAGTATCGGGAATGATATTAATGAGACAGACTCCTCGACCTCGCCCTTTATCGGGCGACCTCGAGAGTCGCCCCTACGATTCGGTGTCATTCGTTTCGGCTTGTCCGGTTTGATGTTCAGGATTTAGTGTTTAGAGTTTTCATCCCGTTATGTTATTATTGAGCCATATCCAACCAGAGAAAGTGAGACACTCATGAAACTCTTCGACCCGATAACCATCAACGGCATGACCGTGCCCAACCGCATCGTTTATCCCGCTATCCAGATGAACATGGGCTTGACCAACCGCCGCGCCCGCGCTTTTTACGCCGAACGCTCCAGGGGCGGCACCGGACTGATTATTACCGCCAATACCTCGGTGGACAACTTCGCCTGCGAGGAGCTATGGGGCGGGGAAAAGGAGCTGGCGGGTTTTATCTCGCGTTGCCACCAGCTTGTCGACCAGGTGCATGAGGCAGGCGGGAAAATCGGGGTGCAGTTGTGGAACGGCAACCGCTTCCCGCAGGGACGCGGCACGCAGGTCGCCGGCAGGGAAGCCGACCCCTCCAGCGGCGATAGAATCGCCCCCTCCGCCATGGAGGATATGCGCGCCCTGACCCCGTTTGAAATCGAATCGCTCATCTACCGCTTCGCCAAGGGAGCGCGGAAGGTGCGGGAGGCGGGATTCGATTGCGTGGAGTTGCACGGTGCACACCGCTACCTGCTCTGCCAGTTCACCAGTCCCGAGGTCAATAAACGCACCGACAAATACGGCGGCGACCTCAACGGGCGGATGAAGTTCGGACTGGACACCGTGAAGGCAGTGCGGGCGTTCGTGGGTAAGGACTTTCCGGTACTGTTCCGGCTGGGCGCACTGGATAACGACGGCGTCATCAGTCCGGAGAGCCTGACTTACGCGCGGGAGCTGGAGAAAGCCGGGGTGGACTGCCTGGACATTTCTACCAGTGGCTATGGCAAATTCCCCGTCTCGCCGGTGAAGCGGGATAAAATGGGCACGCTGGTACCGCTCGCTGAGGCAATCAAGAAGGTGGTGAAGATTCCCATCATTGCCGTGGGCAAAATCAATACGCCGGAAATCGCGGAAGGTATCCTCACTAAGGGTCAGGCGGATATGGTGGCAATCGGCCGCCAGCTCATCGCCGACCCCTTCTGGCCTGAGAAAGTGAAAACAGGGCGGTTCAACGAGGTAGTCGCCTGTGATTCGTGTAATATCAACTGCTACTCGCCAGCCTTCGAACGCAAACTGCCGCCGAACGCCCCGCTCTGCAAAAAGAACGCGCGCGTGGGGAAAGAGTGGGATGAATCCGCTACCAGAGTGGAGTAATTGCGGGATAAAAACCTATCCACGGAGTCCAACAAATACGATTAGACGAATAGACGAAAAGTGCTGAAACATTCTTGGTAAATTGTGAAACACCGACTGCTTTAGTCGGATACTGCTCACTAATTTTCTGACTAAATATTTAAACCAGGTTCTGGGGTGGGGAGTCGGTGGCAGGGCGATACGTCATGACGCCCGGGTTCTGCGCCTGGAACCAGCGCGATTCCTGTTCATGCCGTTTCTGCTCGCGCCCCTGCATCTCTTCAAATTGCGCTTGGAGCATACCGTTAGTTTTTTTGAGCTGTTCGAT
The DNA here is from genome assembly GCA_030691775.1 of Dehalococcoidia bacterium. Classification (GTDB taxonomy): domain Bacteria; phylum Chloroflexota; class Dehalococcoidia; order Dehalococcoidales; family Fen-1064; genus JAURWL01. Next base: position 9,994 of record JAUYDN010000049.1, on the reverse strand, counting down.
TTCCTTCTCCAGCTCCGGCACCCTTTTCAGGGCGGTGAGCGCCTGGATGAGAAGGTCGACCGCCTGGTCCAGGGAGAGGGCAGGTCGGGTTGGAAGTCGGGGAGGGGTGGGGGGTTGGGGACCCGCGTAATAAGGAGCGCGCGGCTCGTCGGCGATGCGGTCGGATTTCTTGACGGTAGTACCCGGCTGACGTGTGGGGTGGGCAGGGGATAGCAGACCCTCGCGGACAAACTGTTTGCGGTAGAGGTCGATTGCCTGCCGGCTCACGCCGTAGCGGTCGGCAACTGCCTGCGAGGTCTTACCCTCTTTGAGCAGTTCCAGCACCGCGGTACGGTCGACGATTGCTTTCCTTGCCATGAACTCCTCAACTGACAACTTAATTGCTTTGTTCCATACTAGCAGGTAAGTTACCGGCTGTCAAGTTATTTTTGCATTTGTTGCTGCCAGGGTCGGTGGTAATCTCAATCATTCTCTCTTGATTACTTGCTGTTGACGCAGGTCTTCACCCGAGATTACCACACAGCCCAGGCTGTACCTTACACGGAGAGCCCTGGCAGATTCGTTATTATTTCGCTTCCTGTGCCTGCTGTGAGAGTTCTTTGAGGGTCAGGTGGCCCTTGTATTTACTCACCAGGTTGATGTACTTGAAGACGTGCTTTGCTTTGTTTTCGACGACCAGGATATTCTTCATTACTTGCCTCCTTCGGTAGCTTGTATCAGTAGCTTTGCTACTGTTAGCTTGCTTTCCCAGTAGCTTGTCTACTGTGTCTTGCTTATATCATAGCAAGTAATAATGGATAATGCAAGTTAGCTGACAGCAAGTAACGGCAAGTTATGGCAAGTTATGGCGGTGAGGCAAGAATGAAGTGATGTTGAACACGTAACGACCCGTGGTCAAAGATTGGCGGGAGCGTATGGGGGTCGAACCCACCTGAGACATATTCATGCCCCCCAGCGGATTTGAAGTCCGTGGAGCCCACCGGGACTCAGCCGCTCCCGCGGTTCGGGCAGAAACCAGTATAGAACAGTCGGCGGGTTAGTGCAAGCTATCAGTGCAGAGGTTCTTAGCTCAAATCACAAATAACAAAAACCAAATCTCAAGGAAGTTCCAATAACCAAAATCCAAAAGAAAAAACTCACGACACGTAGCTAAACGCTGACTGCTGACAGCTTAAAGCTGAAAATTTGTTGAGATTCCAGCCTGCGCTGGAACAAGGTTTAGTGTTTAGAATTTAGAGCTTGTGCCTCAGGTGCTCTCCGCTACTTTCTTCCGCTTTTCCATCAGCCACGCCAGCCAGATGCTGAGTTCGTAAAGGACGATAAGGGTGGCGGCGACGATACTCTGGTTGAAAGCATCCGGGGTGGGGGTGATTGCCGCCGAGGCCACGAAGGAGAGGATGATGACAATCTTTCGTTTGTTTGCCAGCCAGCGGTGAGAGACGACGCCGATACGTACCAGGAAGGTGGTGACCACCGGGAGTTCGAATGCCAGTCCCACGATAAGCAGGAGTCGCGTCACGAAACCGACGTATTCGCCGAGGGTGAGCATATATTCGGCGACATCCGCTCCGAAGTTGAGCAGGAAATTGAGCGCCGGCGGGAGCAGGACATAATACCCGAAGAGGACTCCGCCGAAGAACATCAAAAGCACCCAGGGCAGGATAAGGAGCACCACCCGCTTTTCCCGGGTGTGGAGCGCCGGCAGGATGAACATGAACAGGTTGTACATTATAACCGGCATCGCAATGACGATGCCGGCGATGAACGAGACACGCATGGATACGGAGAAGCCTTCCGCGGCTTTGGTATAGATGAATTTGACGTTTTCCGGGGCGGGCGACTGTAGCTTATCGATAAGCCAGCTATACTTCCAGAAAGCGACCCCGGTGCCCACGGCGATAGCGATAACGCTGTTGATAAGACGATTGCGCAGTTCACGCAGATGCCCGAGAATGCTTGTCTTGGCTTCACTCATATGCAATGCCGGTGGCTACGGGAACAGGGTAAACAGTCGGGGGTGGCAGGTATCAGGACTTTTTTGCCTCCGGTTTCCCGGTCTGAGCGCCCTCGGTCTTCTTTGACTTCTCTTCCTCATCTATTTCCCGGGTGATGCTCGTGGTGAAATCCGTGGAAGCTTTCTTCAGGTTCCGGCTCACGTTACCGAGTGTCTTGCCAAACTCGGCGATTTTGTTCGGTCCGATGACCAGCATCGCCACGAGCAGGATGACCAGGATTTCTTGCATGCCAATGGATGAAAACAGGTCCATGGTTACTCCGATGACAGCCACGGAGAAAGGATAGTAGTGGCTAGGCTTTCTTGGCGGCGGTTTTCTTACCCGTCGTCTTTTTTGTGCTGGACTTGACCGGACCTTTCTCTTCCTCAAGCTCTTCGTTGGTCTGGGCTCTCTTGAAACTGCGTATTGCTTTGCCCATCGCCTCGCCTACCTGTGGCAGTTTGCCCACACCGAAGAAGATTAAAATGATGACGAGGATGAGGATGATTTCGGGTACACCAAAACTTTTAAACATCCGTGACCTACCTCCCTGGATTTCATTACTATTATAAACCCGTTATGGAGTAATTGCCAGTGTTATGTTCAAAAATTCTCCCCGATGTTATAAAAATGATACAAACAGCTATTAGCTTTCAGCGGTCAGTTATCAGCGCGCGGTACCCTTCCCATCTAAAACCGGCTTTGCCTCAAAAGTCGAGTGACCTTGTCACCCTGACCAAGATGAAAATCGGGGGAAGGGTCTCCCTGCCTACTGAGTAAAGTCGGAGGTTCTTTCCCGATGGAATCGGGCCTTCGCTCCTCAGCACCAATCATCCCGATATAATCGGCACCAGGAAGTATGAAAAAACTTGCATCCCTTTGTCATTCCCGCCCCCGTATCCAGTGCGGGGCAGGCTCCGAGCGAGAATCCATTGTTCCGCCTGCCATAGATAACCCGTCTCTAATCCTAACAAAGTTCTCGTTGAAAGGTAATGGCTTCCTCACCCCACCCTGAGATCCTTCGTCGTCCTTCGGGAATATTGGTGTAACGGACTCCTCCAGGATGACAAATTGGGCTATTTTCACAGTGACATTTGGGGAACCCCACACAGGGGAAAAGGGGTGTTTGTAGTTTGTTTATTGGAATCTGGAATTATCTCATATACCGGACTGGTAGCCCCGCTCCTGTGCCTGGCGGTCCAGGTCCAGGGTCAGCAATCGTTCGAGTGGCATAAGCGCTTCGCCGGAATACTTACGCAGGTCGATGGCTTTGAGGTAGCACCGGCAGGCATCGCAAACATAGAGGCGGTAGACCTCCGTTTCGTCAGTGAAATAGGAGATTTTATTCTGGTCGTTGTTTGCGCAGTATGGACATTGCATGCGCTGGTAGAGCCACTCCATATCGCACCGGCCGCACACCAGCCAGCGCGCGGCGGTATCGCGCGCCAGGTAAGCCAGGTCCGGGGCGCCGCCGCAAACGGGACAATAGTCCCGCCGCCAGATTTCCGGCTCGAGCACCTTCGACAACCGTGTTGCCTCCCGGGTGAGATACGGCTTGAGGACGGCGGCAAAGACAACCTTGAGCAATCCCTGCGGAACCGCCTCTCCGGGGTGGGGAAAAGGTGGGCTTGGAATTTGGTTATTGGAATTTGGAATTTTCTCCGCTAAAGGTGGGCTTGATACTTGATTATTGATACTTGAGGTTTTCTCTGTTGGCAGGACGATGTCCCTGCCCCGGTACCAAGCTTTGACCGTGCGCCGGTTGAGAATCTTGCCCGGCGGGAACGCCACAAACCCCGCCGGGAGGACACCAAAAAGCTCCGGGTGTTTCTGGAACAACGCTATCACTTCCCGGTAACAGCCCCGCAGAATAGCCCAATCAATCGCAAGCTGGTCGAACTCGAGAAGCGGCTTCCCGGTCACCAGGCGGGCTTTGGCGGCTTCACGGGAAAACTCATGTCCGGGTGCCGTTATCTGCCGGTCCACTATCCCCTGGACTTCAAGCAGTTCCCGGTAGAAAACCAGCAGCGCGGGCAGATTTCCATCTGCCTTTTCTTGCTCCGCTAATCTTTCGAGCACTGCCCGCGCTGTAGCTGGCATACTAATGTACCTCGACCACTTCTTTTGGTTCCGGTGGTGGTGCCGTATTCTCTTCCTTCACCTGTTCATGGTACCACAGTCCGTGGTGCGATTTGGCGTATTCCTCGGAGACGGTACCTTTGCTGATTGCCTGCCAGGCTTCCGTCATCATCGGATGGATAACGCCGAGGTAGACATGCACGAAGACCATAGCGCCGGTAACGATGAAAGCGACGTCATGAGCGAAGACCATCCACTGTAATAGACCGGCCGGGGCTACCGTCTTGAGGAACCACATCACCAGTCCGGTAACGATAAAGACCGCCCCGAAGACGATGACCAGGAACCACCAGAGTTTCTGACCGGTGTTCATATGCCCCTGCGCCGGCATACCCTCCTCGTCACAGAGGAAGTAGTACCGGGGCGCGGCTTTCAACCAGCCGACATCCTCTGTGCCCCAGGTACAGGCATCGGCAACAGCACGTAGCGCCGCTTTCGGCTTCATTACCAGGTAGACGATGGGCGCGACGATGAAAACAACCGCCGCCAGCCGGTGAACGATGCGCGTCCAGCTATCCTGCGCCAAGAAGCCAAGCTGGGGGATAAAGAGCACCAACCCGGTAATAAACAGGATGATAAACGCGGCGGTGTGAATATGGTGCAGGAGACGTGTAGCCCTGGCGTATTTCTGCACGACGGCTTTACTCTGCGACATGCTTCTTGCCTCCTTTTCCCGCCTTACCGGGAAGCTCTTTAGTCATTTTCGCCTCGCGGGCGATGATGAAGTTGAACGCCAGTCCCAGCAGGGTCAGTCCCCCAACCGTCCAGCCCAGCGGCTGGATAATATCCTGCCAGGCGGTTGCGGTTGACGGGAACTTCGGGTCGACAGGTAACCCGTACTTGTCCGGCGTATCATTGAGCACATACAGCACATGCAATCCGCCGAGCTCCTTCTCGCCGTAAAACGTCGCGTTGGTAAATCCCTTTGCCTTCAGCGCGGCGACCTTCTGCCTGGCGGTTGCGACCAGCGTATCACGGTCGCCGAAGACCAGGGCTTTCGTGGGACAGGTCTTGACACAGGCTGGCTCCTGTTTTATTTCCAGGCGGTTTAAACCCGGTTGCGTGCAGAGGACGCACTTATCCATTTTGTTTTTACCGAGTATACGGTTGCCATCGAGACGCGGTACGTCGAACGGGCAAAAGTCGGCGCAGTAGCCGCAACCCGAGCATATATCTTTGTTATAGGCAACGATGCCGTACGCTTCATCGCGGTAGAGCGCGCCGGTCGGACAGACCTTGACGCAGGCGGCGTCGGTGCAGTGCATGCAGGCACGCCGCGAGAAAAGCCAATCGAGCTTATCGTAATGCTCCACTTCGTTGAACCCGATTTTCAACCAGGTACGGGTGGAGAGGTCTTTTGGATTTTCGTAGCTCCCCCGGTTTCTCTCTTTGACCCCGCCCTGGACGGCAGGGATAACTTCATCGTTTTCGTTCCACTCCTTGCACAACGCCTGACAGCCGCGGCAGGCAGTGCACCGGGTGGCATCGTAGAGAATCGCTTTTTCCGCCATTAATTCCCTCCTGCGCTCACTTATTCTCAGGCTTTCCTCACGTTGACGAGGAAGGCTTTATATTCCGGGATGGTAGTATTAGCGTCGCCGACATGCGGGGTGAGCAGGTTAGCGCTATCGCCGGTGGCAAGCCCCGTGTAGCCGAAGTGCCACACCATCCCCACCTCGTGCACAATCTTGCCGTCCATAATGAAAGGCTTGAGACGTTTGGTGACGAGGGCGACCATATTGACGTTACCGCGCGCCGATTCGATGATGACCCGGTCGCCGTTCCTGATGCCCTTTTCCTCAGCCAGCTCCTCGCTCATCTCGCAGAACGGTTCCGGTTGCATCTCCACCAGCCAGGGCAGGTTGCGGGTCATCTGTCCCGCCTGCCAGTGTTCGGTAACACGGTAGGTGGTACCAACAATGGGGTATTTGTCCACCGTGCCCTGTTCCGCCGCCCGCCAGACTATTACCGCGGGATTATATTGCTGTTTGGAGAACGGGTTCTTGATGGGCGATTCCCACGGTTCGTAGTGTTCCGGGAGCGGTCCCTCCGCCATGCCGGGACCGAACAGCTTGGCATGGCCTTCCGCTGTCATGATGAAAGGCAGGTTCCTGGCTTTAGGGTCGACCTTGATGGGTGGGGCGCCACCGTCAGCCACATCCCCGGTCCATTTACCGTCTTTCCACCAGATGACGGGATGTTCTTTGTCCCAGGGCTGACCGTCCAGGTCGACAGACGCACGGTTATAGACGATGCGCCGGTTCATCGGCCAGGCATACGCCCATTTCGGGAATAACCCGATGTTGTAGGTGTCCGGGGTCGGGTCGCGCCGCGCCATGCGGTTGACCTCTTTGCCATTCTCTTCCACATAGCTACCGCAGTAGACCCAGGCACCGCACGAGGTCGTACCATCATCTTTCAGGTTAGGGAACCCGTCCACCAGCTTGCCCGTGGTCAGGTTGTAACCGTTGATTTCTTTGGCAACTTTATGGACATCCGGATGGTCTTCGCCATAATCCCATGCCATTTTAAGAATCGAATCAGCATTCGGTCCGCCTTCTTTGACGTACAACTCCTTCAGTTTCCTGGCGATTTTATCCATCATCCAGAGGTCGTCATGCGCCACTCCGGGACCATCACCTGCCTTGTAGCGCCACTGTATCCAGCGGCCGCTGTTGGTAACACTGCCCTCTTTCTCATAGGAGTTCAGAGCGGGCAGGAGGAAGACCTCGGTCTTGATATCCGCGGGGTTAACACCCGGTCTCTTCCAGAAATTCGCCGTTTCGGTTTCCCACAGGTCGACGGCTACCAGCCACTCCAGCTTATCCTGGGCTTTGCGCTCCTGGTTGACGTTCGGTCCGCCCACGAGCGGGTTCTGCCCCCACACCCATAAACCCTTGATGATGCCGGCCTCCATGGCTTCGTATAACGCGATATGCGTGTAATTCTTACCAGCGTGGACTTTTGGCAGGTTATGGAAGGCGAAGTCGTTTTCTTTGGTCGCCGCCGCACCATACCAGGCTTTGAGCAGGCTGACCATGTACTTGGGAGTATTGCCCCACCAGTTCACACTGTTCGGCTCCTTGGTGGTTGGAGTAGTCCTCTCCAGGTACTTTGCCAGAGTTGTATCTGTGTTCTGCGGCTGTTTCAGGTAAGAGGTCAGGATGTGGGAGAGCAGACCGAAATCTGTGGAGCCTTGCACATTGGACTCGCCGCGCATTGCCTGGATGCCACCCCCGGCAATGCCGATATTCGCCAATAAGAGCTGGAGGATGGCGTAAGCGCGGATGTTCTGCGTGCCCACGGTGTGCTGGGTGGTGCCCATGGCGTACATGATATTGCCCGCCTTGCCAATCTTCCCAGTAGCGGCGTAAGTACGGCACACCTCAAGGAACTTTTCCAGAGGCGTACCGCAGACCTTGCTCGCCATTTCCGGTGTGTAGCGGGCAAAGTGCTTTTTCATCAGCTGGAAGACGCAGTTCGGGTCTTTGAGCGTCTTGTCCTTCTTCGGGATGCCGGCGTCATCGAGCTGGTATGTCCAGGTCGATTTACCGTATGTCCGTTTCGCGCCGTCGGTCTCGTTGACACCGCCGGCATAGCCGGAAAACAGACCATCGAGTTCAACCGGCCCCTTGAAACTGGTATTGATGAGGAAGGAGGCGGTAGTATACTCGGTGACATACGTCATGTTGTAATTCTGGGGATTCTTATCCATATCGTCCATAACGTACTTGATCATGCCATTGATAAAGGCAATATCCGTCCCGGAGCGTAGCGGCGCGTAAATATCCGCCTTTGCCGAGGTGCGGGTAAAACGCGGGTCGACGTGAATGAGCTTGCCGCCCGTATCCAGCGATTTCATGATATGACCGAAAGAAGCGGGGTGGTTTTCCGCCGGGTTACCGCCGATGACGAGGGTGCAGTCCGAATTGGCGATATCGTTCCAGTGGTTGGTCATCACGCCGCGTCCGAGTGTTTCCGCCAAACTGGCGACTGTTGGAGAATGTCAAAGCCGGGCGTGGTGCTCGATGTAGACCATACCGATGGCGCGGTCGAGCTTGGAGAGCAGGTAGCACTCCTCGTTGTCCAGCGCCGAGCCACCCAGACTGGCGATTGCCTCGGTACGGTTCACGATGTTGCCATCGGCATCCTTGGCGATGAAGCTGGCGTCCCGTGTTGCCTTTACCTTGCGTGCGATTTGTGTGATTGCCGCGTCCCAGGTGATTTCTTCCCAGTCGGTGCCACCAGGCCGGCGGTAAAGCACCTTCTTGAGACGCCAGGGATTATCCGCGGATAGCTGGCGCATGGTGGCACCCTTGGCACAGGCACTGCCGCGGTTGATAGGATGGTCGGGGTCGCCTTCGATATTCAGTATTTTGCCGTTTTCCGCGGCGATGACGAAGCCGCAACCCGTACCGTCATACGGACAGATACTGGTCTTTTCGCCAATCTGCTTTTTCAACGGGAGCGCTTTGGGTGGTGCCGCCAGGGCCTTATCCGGCTTGATTGCGCCGAGCAGGAACGCGCCACCTACGCCCAATCCCGAGGCTTTAAGAAAATCTCTCCGGCTTAGTTCCATCTTTCCTCCTTCTCAAGATTCAAACACAGGCTATATAATTACAGGCTGGGGAGTAGAGTTGCCAGCGCATCGATGATGCGCCGTTACAGCAATTGTTAAGGTACAAAATGTTTAATAAAAAACCTGACAACCCGCGCACTGTTGGTAGTGTAAAAGGGAACCAGGTACAATACAGGTATATTGTTGTGCCATACACGGGTTGTTTTTTTATGGAATACAGGTTGTTTTTCATACCTCTCTGAGTAAATGTTAACACCAGCCTGTTAAAAGTGTCAACGAGATTCAGGCTACTCATTTTGGCGTAAACCGGTTCCGCGCTTGTGGAGACGGTACGTGAGAATCCCGTTTCATATGCGGAGCGACAGCCTGCAAAGGACTTTTTGACAAGCGTAACGGTATGAAGCTAGAATGATACTACATTCGAGAAAACAACAAATATCAATAATCAAATGTCAAATCCCACCTTTTCCCCACGAAGAGGAAAGGGTGCGAAACAGAGTGCGGGAGTAATTCAGCGGCAGAATGCCACCCTTCCAAGGTGGACGTCGTGGGTTCGAATCCCATCTCCCGCTCCAGCGGAGAAAATCACAAGCACCAAATCTCAAGCCTCAATCCCCCCTTTTCCCGTCCTCGGGGCGTTGCCTCAAATGTCATTCTGAGTCCCAATGCTTCGGTACGAAGCATTGGGAGAACGAAGAATCTCCAGCACCTACTCAGTAGGCACGGAGACCCTTCTAGAGAAAAAGTCCAAATCACAAATTTCAATAGTCAACCCCCCTCTTTCTCCCCACAAGAGGGGGACAGGGTGACAAGGATGCATTGGGGTTTTGGGGCAAAGCCCGTCCTCGGGAAAAAGGTACTAATCCCGTAGCTAATTTCAGTTTTCCTTGCACAATACACCGCTACTGGATAAACTGCTGTGAAACATTTACAATCCAGTTTGAGAACTCAATATGAAAAGAGTATCCAGGGTGGATTTATCGGCTAATATCGTGCGTGAACAAGTCCAAATACAATGCGTAGGGTGGGTTAGTCGAGAGCAACGAGACGTAACCCACCAGAAAACCCGGATGGTAACGGTGGGTTTTACCCACCCAAACTTTTCCCGATTCCCAACGTGAAAGGAAGGGTTGAATCCCGACAGGCGACCTCAAGGAGCTTGTCTCAAAACAATTGGTCTGTCATTCTGGAGGAGTCCCGATAGCATCGGGACAACGAAGAATCTGGTGGTGGGGAGGCGTTGTCTTATTCCCCCACTCTGAGATTCTTCGCTTCGCTCCAG
>JAUYDN010000239.1 GCA_030691775.1 Dehalococcoidia bacterium | reverse complement strand
TAGTTACTACTCAGAGCATAAACATGTTTGCATAAGACGATTTGTGGTGGGTTACGTCCTCTCGAAATCTGAAAGCCGACACCCCTTGAAACCGGACTAACCCACCCTACAAGATGTAATCTACTTAATGCTCTGCGTAATATTTCTGCCTAACGGACTGAGCTATCAGCCATCAGCGAAGGGCGGACAGCTTCTAACAGGAAATTCTCCAACTTTGATACCGATAACTGATTACTAACGACTGATTACTGACAGCTAACACCACCGATGTTGTTATCGGTAGTGGCATACGTTACAATAATAGTCAATCGCAGGGTCGCCTTTGACGCGTTTCGGGAGGTAAGATGAGAGGTTCCTGGAAAATTGCCCGCATTGCCGGCATCGATATCGGCGTCCACTATACCTGGCTTTTCGCCTTCCTCATCATTTCATGGTCTCTGGCGCAGGGTTATTTCCCTCAGTCATACCCATCCTGGTCAAGGACGTTATACTGGGCGGCGGGTTTTCTTTCCGCCATACTGCTGTTTATCTCCGTCCTTATCCACGAACTGGCGCATTCCCTCGTAGCCCAGGCACGGGGTCTACCTGTTTCCAGCATCACACTTTTTATTTTCGGCGGGGTAAGCAATCTTTCCGAAGAGCCGGAGCGGCCGGGTCTCGAGTTCGGGATGGCTATCGTCGGTCCGTTATCCAGTCTGGTGCTCAGTGGCATTTTCTATATCGTGCGTCTGCCAATCGGTCAGGGAACCTTTACTTATGCTATATTCGGCTATTTAATACTTATCAACCTGCTCCTGGCGGCGTTTAACCTCTTACCCGGTTTCCCGCTCGATGGAGGCAGGGTACTGCGCGCGATTCTCTGGAAGACATCCGGCAGTCTGGTGAAAGCCACTAACATCGCCACAGCGGTGGGTCGCATATTCGGCTGGGGATTCATTGCCCTCGGTGTTTTCATATTCTTCAACACCGGTGATTTTCTTTCCGCAATCTGGATTGCCATCATCGGCGTATTTCTGAACAGCGCCGCGGAGGGCAGTCGCCAGGAAGTGACTGTGCGTGAGCACCTTTCGGGTGTGAAAGTGACGCAGGCAATGGAAGCCAATACCGAAACGGTCGGTCCGCGACTTTCCGTGGCGGAGCTCGTACGCGATATCTTTCTCTTGAAGCGCCGTCGCGCCATTCCCGTAGCCGACGGCGACCAGATTGTCGGTATGGTCTCGATTACGGATGTGCGTGACCTGCCACAGGAACAATGGGCGTTGACGCCGGTGGAGCGTATCATGACCCGCGGTCCCATCCACACCGTCACGCCGGGCGACGACCTTGCCACAGCACTGAAGTTGATTGCCCAGCTTGACCTCAACCAGGTACCGGTGCTCAGCGGGGGAAAGCTGGTGGGGATTCTGAGCCGCGCCAACGTCATCAGCTTTTTACAATTGCGCCAGGAACTGGGGACGAAGGGGGAGCGCCGGTTCAATACCCCGCCGTCTTTACGTAGATAGAGACTCTAAAAAGTCAAAACCAATGATTGACTAATGGAACTGGTGCACATTCATTGTAGCCTGGTGGCAAGTTTTGAGTTTTACACTATGGGTTTGAGCTATACCCTTTTACTTTTAAGTTAACTGCTGTGTCTAAAATTATCTTCAAAAAGGTAGAAACGCATGTGGAGCTAAAGGGGGCGTTTGCCGTCCGCCGGGAAGTCTTCATTACCGAGCAGAAAATCCGGGAGGAAGAGGAGTGGGACGGGCTGGATGAAGTCTGCCTTCAATTCATCGCCAGGAATGGTAAAAGAATCATTGGCACGGCTAGAGTCCATTTTCCTTCACCAAATGAAGCCAAGATAGAGCGAATGGCGGTGCTAAAAGCCTTTCGCCGTCAGGGGGTGGGTACAGGCATCCTGGTTTGCATTGAACAGGAACTATCAAAACGTGGGGTGCCGGAAGCCGTCCTGCACGCACAAATAACCGCCGCACCGTTTTACCGGGCTTGCGGCTACGATGAGACTGGTCCGCATTTCCAGGAAGCCGGCATAGAGCACGTGAAGATGAGCAGGCGGTTGACCGGAAAGGGAAGTTAACGGTTAACAGTTTTCCTGAATACTGAATACTAATTCGGTTTGTGCCAACATGATGGCGGTTTGATGGAGAAAAGCCGCACAGGCAGGGACGCCTGTGCCACCATTCGGTTTGTGCCAATATGATAGCTAATGCGAATAATTACTGATAACTGATTACTGAGTACTGTAAACTCGCTCAAGCCCCTCTCTGCAATATCAGCCGTTCGAAGTCCTGCCCGCCGGCGACATATTCCTTCATCAACCGGAGTGCGTCGTCGCTCTTCACCAGTTCACGGAACAGCTTTGATTCCAGCGCTAAGCCATCTACCAGCGGCATACTCATACCCTCGTAAATCGCCTTCCTGATGTATTCCACAGCCAGTGGCGGTTGCGCGGCGATGATTTTAGCGAAGGCGATGGCTTCCGGCATCAGCTTTGGCGGGTCGCAAGCGCGGGTAATCAGTCCGATACGCTCCGCTTCGTCAGCATAGATAGGCCTGCCGGTCAACTGTATGTCCAGCGCTTTATCGATGCCGATAAGACGCGGCATGCGCTGGGTACCTCCGCCACCAGCCAGAATCCCCACCACTACCTCCGGTTGCGCGGCATAAGCAGTGCGGGACATAAACCGGAAATCACAGCCCTGGGCAAACTCCATTCCGCCGCCTGCCAGGCGCGCATTAATTGCGGCGATGATGACTTTTGGACCGGGGCGGTAGGCGGGGCGGAGGGGCGCTGAAGGGAACGCGCCCGGGTTATTTTTAGAAGCTTCGCCCATCGTCACCAGCAAGGAGACATCGAAGTGCTGGATAAAAACGTCCGGCAGAGCGCTCGTGAAAACGCCGGCGCGCAGGGAAGAATCGGCATTCATCTCTTCCACGAGCTGGTTGAATTCCATGGCGGCCTCCGTGGTCCAGAGGTTTTTGGGTGGGTTTTTGTACTTCCAGATAACCACGGGACCATCCCGTTCGATGATGAAGAATTTAGGTTGCGGCATCGCTCACCCCCGTGTTTTTACTGTAACGCCATTATGACGGAGAAGATGCGAATAATCAATAGGTTGAGCCTCATCAGGCATTCGACATTAGATATTAGATATTAGACATTAGACATTAGACATTAGGCATTAGACATTCGACATTAGGCATTAGATATTAGATATTCCTTGATATTTGGCTATTGGTATTAGATATTTTGTGGTGGGGTGGTGGGTAAGGAGACAAGATGGTATAATAATAGTGCAGGAACTCCTTCACTTCACTGTGAGAGACCATATTGCACGAAAGTTGCGGCGTTTTCGGCGTTTTTTGTCCCGGTGAGGATGTTGCCCGGCTCACATTTTTTGCCCTCTTTGCCCTACAGCACCGGGGCCAGGAGAGCGCCGGCATAGCTACCGCCGATGGCAAACATATCCAGCTTTACGCCGATATGGGGCTCGTCTCCCAGGTGTTCGACGAAACTTCCCTCAGCCAGCTTTCCGGACATATCGCTATCGGGCACAACCGCTATTCCACCACCGGCTCCAGCCGCAAGATAAACGTTCAGCCTTTGATTGTGGGGCAGGGTAACGATTGCCTGGCGCTGGCACACAACGGTAATATCGTAAATTCCGGGCACCTCTTCCGGGAGCTTACCGATAAGGGCTTCTCATTCCGCACATCGACTGATTCCGAGGTCATCGGCAACCTGATTATGTCTGCCCCGGCAAAGGACTGGGTGGAGAAATTCCGCTATGCCATGCACCGCCTCCAGGGCGCGTATTCACTTATCATGCTCACCAAAGACGCTCTCTATGCCATGCGCGATCCGTGGGGCGTCCGTCCGCTGTGTCTTGGCTCGATGAACGGCGGCTGGGTGGTCGCCTCCGAAAGCTGTGCCCTCGACCACATCGGCGCGTCACTTATCAGAGAGATTGAACCCGGAGAGATTGTCCGCATCGATGGAAACGGTGTAGAAAGCTACCGCGAGCGAATTGAACGCCGAGCGCTCTGCATATTTGAGTTTATCTATTTCGCCCGTCCGGATAGCATCATCAGCGGTAAATTGCTCTATCCTACCCGGCAGGCAATGGGTGCGAACCTGGCTATCGAGCACGCGGTGGATGCGGACGTGGTGATGGGAGTGCCGGACTCTGCCACGGCGGCAGGACTCGGTTATGCGCGGCAGGCGAACATGCCCTTTCAGGAAGGGCTGATGAAGAACCGTTATGTCGGCCGGACGTTCATTACCCCCGACCAGCGTATCCGCGACCTTGGCGTCAAGCTCAAGTTCAATCCCGTGCCGCAGGTGCTGGAAGGCCGGCGGCTGGTAGTGGTGGATGACAGCATCGTCCGCGGCACTACTACACCCAAAGTCGTTAATTTACTGCGGCGTGCCGGGGCAAAAGAGATACATATGCGAATCTGCGCTCCACCCATCCGCTACCCCTGCTTCTTCGGGGTGGATATGGCGACACGCCGGGAGCTTATCGCCGCGCGTAAGACCGTGCCGGAGATACGGGACTTCATCGGTGCAGATAGTCTGGGCTATCTAAGCCTGGAAGGTCTGATGCGTTCCGTGAATCTGCCGAGAGATAACTTTTGTACTGCCTGCTTTACGGGCGATTACCCCATTCCAGTTCAGCTCGAGATGGACAAACTGGCGCTCGAGACCGCCTTCGCGGACACGGCTTCGAACTGAAGGCGAGCAATCAGCTATCGCCAGATAGCAAACAGCGTTTGCCTGTTACCTGCGTCGCTGAGTCCAACACAAACCCGTTCCGTTTTTCGCTTGTCCGAATTGCGTCCTGTACGCTACAATGAGAATAATTGTGTCTGAACGGCTTTGTGATTGTAAGAAGAACTTGAGGTGATGAATGAGAGCTGATTTTGCCAAACTCGACCGGGCATTCAATCCCAGAGTGGTAGCGGTCATCGGCGATTCCGGTTATTACCAGTGGCTCCGGGCTCACGCTAATTTCAAGGGCAAGTTATACTCGGTGCAGGTGAATGAACAGACCGGGCGTGATATTGAAGAGAAACTCAAAGTAAAGAACTATCCGAGCGTGCTGGATATACCGGAACCGGTGGATTTTGCCATCGTGGCGGTGAACCGGCGGGTGGGAATGAAGGTGCTCGATGACCTTATCAAAAAGGAAGTTGCCGCCGCTCATTTCTTCACAGCCGGTTTCTCCGAGACCGACACCGAAGAAGGCAGGCAATACGAGCGCGAACTCAAAGCGCAGGCAGAAGCGGCGAAATTTCATATCATCGGACCTAACTGCATGGGCTTGTTCAATCCCAGAACGGGTATCAAACAATCGATGGGACAGTATGATGACGATTGGGGTCCGGTGAGCTTTATCTCCCAGAGCGGTACGCACGCTATTAACTTTGGGCTGGAAGCTCATCTACAGGGTATCGACCTCAATAAGTCCGTGAGCTTTGGTAATGGTACGGTGCTCGATTCGGCTGAGTACCTGGATTATTTCGGTCAGGACGCCGAAACCAGCATAATCGGTATGTACCTGGAGGGGCTGAAAGATGGACGGCGTTTTATTGAAGTCCTGAAGAAGATATCCGGGACCAAGCCGGTGGTCATCTGGAAGGGTGGGCGGATGGCGGGGGGCGCGCGGGCGATTGCTTCCCACACCGGTTCGCTGGCGGTGCCTTATGCTATCTGGGAGGATGCAATGCGCCAGCTCGGTGCGGTGCCGGTGAAGAACATGGAAGAGCTGATAGATACCATCAAGGCGTTGATGTACATCGAACCGCCGAAGGGTAACCGGGTCGGCTTGACAGGCGGCTCCGGCGGCCAGTCCGTGGCAATCACCGATGCCTTTAACGAGGAGGGACTGGACGTTCCGAAGCTGACACAGAAGTCCTACGATGAGCTGGCGACCTTTTTCAATCTAATCGGCGGCGGCTATGGTAACCCCATCGATACCGGCAATTCCAACCGCGCCCAGCTAAACCGCATTATGCAGATTGTGGAGCGTGATGAGAATATCGATAACGTGGTGCTTTTGATGGGCCTCGGCTCCGGCGGCGCTGACGCACCCGGCGGCGTTGAGGCAGTCACCGACCTGCGTCAGCATTCGAAGAAACCGGTGCTGGCGGCGGTGTACTCGCCCTTTTCTTCCGGCGGGGTGCAGGAAGCGCGGCGGATTATTAAAAAGCTCCAGGAAGGGCGTGTACCGGCATTCTCTAACATCGAGCGCGCCGCAAAGGCATTGAGGAATGTCATTACCTACTACCGGTACAGGGGGTCGTGGTCTAATGGGTGACTGGTTATCAGTTTTCAGTTTTCAGTTATTACGAAGAGCATTAAGTAGATTACATCTTGTAGGGTGGGTTAGTCCGGTTTCAAGGGGTGTCGGCTTTCAGATTTCGAAAGGACGTAACCCACCACAAATCGTCTTATGCAAACATGTTTATGCTCTGCGTAGTAACGGTCATGAAAATGAAGATTTCAGTTGAAGACTCACGACTGTAAACTGACGACTGTGAACTGGTGACTGTTAACGCGACAGGTCGGTGCTTTTTTTCACTGTCTCTGTTGCACGAAACTGGGCAAATCATCTCTGGCTGGTTTCTTATTCCGGGTGTTTAGCTCCAACCACTGACTGCGTGTCATTTCCATCAATACAAACTTGTAGCCGTCACGTTCCATGTGTCCCGATGGGTTAAAGCCCACCTTGCGGAAGCTCCGCTGGGCGCGCAGGTTCTTTTCCAGTGTTTTAAGATACAGGCGCTTGAAGTCCGTATGCCGGAAAATATAGTCCACCAGGGCTGTCATCGCGTCTGCGCCATACCCCTGGTTCCAGTAATCACGGTTACCGACCATGATGCCGACTTCTGCCTCGCTCTTTTCTCTATCGATATTATAGTAGACGCAATTGCCGATATGCCTGCCGTCCAGCGTCTCGATGGCGAAATTACAGCGTACGGCGGAGGGATGGCGGAGCTGGTTGTGGTATTCCTCAACGTATTCGGTGTAGCTTAACCTCAACGGAGACACGGCATCAAGGTCGGATAGCTCCGGGTCGGTCTGCCAGCAATAATCTTCACGGGTATCATCGAGCCGCTTGGGGCGGAGTCTGACTTTAGTCCCGACGCTCATCGTTTTCTCCGGGTGTGTCCATTTCAAAAAGGGTCATATTTTCCTTGGTTTCTATCTCCGATAAGCCCTGCTCAACTGCCTCCCGAATGGCTTGATTGGGGTCGCGGGCAAGGCTTTCCAGCCCGTGCTTTGCTTCCTTGCCGCCGATTTTTGCCACCGCTTGAATTGCGGCAAGCCGCACCTCGATATCTGAATCGTGAGCGTGTTCCAGCAGGCGTGAAACTGAGTCCTCCATACCGATTTCACCCAGCGCCCCGGCGGCTTCATAACGGATTTCAGTATCGGCGTTTTCCAGCTCTTTATAGAGCACCGGTAGCCAGGCATTGTCACAGGTTTTGCCCATACAGTAAATAGCGCTCACCACCAGACGTTCATCGCGACTATCGTAAGCTTTCCGGATGGCTTCCTTCACCGCCGGTAGGCTCAGTGGAGACACGGCTTCAAGTGCACGCCGCTTGACTTCTACCGGTTTTCCAGCATCGTCGATGGCGGCAAGCAGAGCCTGGCTGAGCTCGGCTTTGTAATCGGAGCGGATTTCTTCACATTCCGCGAGTGTGCTGAATTTACCGAGCGCGGTGGCAGCGGATGTCTGGACGTCAGCAGAAGCATCATACATCAGCAGGTTGATAAAAGTCTTAATCAGGCCGGGGTCTTCGTTCTCCCACAAACCGTCGATTGCACCTACCCGCACATCGGCGTCAAGGTCGGAGAGCGCGTATTTGAAAACAGGGGCGAAGTTAAGCTCAACGTTATCTCTGACAAGCTCCGCCAGGCGGGAGATGACCTGACGGCGGCGGTTTACGTCCATCTGTCGCCATGTGGATTTGAACAGGGGCAAATCAGCGGGTGTCAATTCCGAAAGCTCGGTAAGGCGAGTGTTGACAAGTGGTTTACCGGTATCCGCCAATTCCTTGATTATCTGACTGATATTCATCGTGCCACCGTTTTGCGAAATTGCCAATAATCAAGATACAAATGACAAGGAATATCTAAAATCCAATTACCTAAATCAATCTTGCTTCTCCTTGTGCGGGAGAGCAGGGTGGAGGGCTAACCGTTATTTTCTTGAATTTGGAAATTGAATATTGTTTGGTTATTGTTTCTTGAACCTTGGTCATTCCTGCTAGTTCTCTATCGGTTCGTCATCATCCCCTTCGTCTTCAGCCTCATGTTCGCCATTGCCCTGTTCCCAGATTGGCTGGGTAAAATGCTCGATGTACTCGCTCATAGCCACCGCCGTTGCCTGTTTGACCTGCTCGACGACTTCACGCGTGGCTTCGCTCAGCTCTGCCAAATCCACTTCGAAACCTACCAGCCGGGTGAAGACCTTGAGGATTGCCAGCGCCGCCATCGGGTTTTCCATCCGTGAGGTCTGTGCCGGGACCTCGCCGAGGAGGCAAACGCCGTCCATCTCCCGTTCCTTTGCCATGCCGAGGAGAAGACCATTTAGACCGGCAATCTGCAGGTTGCCCTTCTGCAAAAGGTCGTGTTTGCCGAGCTCTGTTATCAGGCTTCTGTTGGTGGCGACCGCCCATGTCTTGGGTTGCTCGGTGAAATGGATGCGGGTCAGCGCCGCGGCGCAGGTATAGACACGCACTACCTCGAACGCGGTCGCCACATCGAGGACACAGCCGGCAAGCTCGTAGACCTTGGTGCTGGGCTGGTCGTCACCGATGAAGAGAATCAGGTCGTGGGGTCCCTTGCGGTTCTTCCAGTAATAGAAACGGCTTTCCGGAAAATGCGGCGCTTCCACGATATTATCCCTCGCCAGCACGCCGATGGGGTCGAAGAACTGGTTGGGGTCGATTTCCGCCAGGTCCTTGAACGGTAGTTTGTCCAGCAGGTAGTTGGCGGCAATCAGCGCTACGTTGCCGATACCGGGCCAGACGGCAAGAATTACCGGCGCTTTGAGCTTGGGGCGAGCGTAGAGTTTAATTGGCTGTTTCATAAGTTTGTACGTCCAGGACTTTCCTGATTCCATACTATTGTAACAGAGAAAGGCGTGTGAATCTACAATCTCTGCCGGCTCCGGTACAATCAGAATCGGTATGCCGATTAAAGAAGTCACTAAACAACTAATACAGACGTCAGAATAAATGTTGAGACAACGCTCAGTCTGTCTTTGCGAGCGAAGCGAAGCAATCTCTGGATAAAAAAGGGGGTTTTATTAAGCGTTAGATTGCCGCGTCGCTCCGCTCCTCGCATATATGAAAGCGCTGTATCTGTCAAGGTGGTAAATGGCTAAGACGATAAGTACTCCTTTCCTGGTGTTCGACTCCTCAGCTCAAGACCGTTATGTCGGATGCATATATTCGCCATCAGCGTGGCATGAGCATAT
>JAUYDN010000250.1 GCA_030691775.1 Dehalococcoidia bacterium | reverse complement strand
AAATAGCCTCATTTTTTAACAGCCTCCTGCGGAGAAGGGGCCAGAGCCTGCCCCGCACTTGATGCGGGGGGATGAGGCGCTGTGTAAGAACTGGCATCTTTTATTCAGAATTGTAAAGCTGTTATTGAGACACTCCACTAGCCAAGGAATCTTCTGATCTTGGCTGCTTTGATTATCAGTTCTGCAATACGATCCGTTTGAGTCCTTTCCAGACAATTTATGATTTGGGAAGTAATTTCCCGGTGCTCCGTATTTGGCTCAGAATCGATGATTGCTGCCGCCTTCTCTATTTGCCTTTTCATCTCGGGGCTTAAGAGAGAAAGGCTCCTAGGATTATAGAACGATAGGGCATCTTTTAAGTCTTCCTCGAAATTCGGGCTGGGATATAGTTCGCTTACATTTCGAATGTCTTCTTTATTCAGTAAATGTAACCCCAATAGCTCCGGAGGGAGTCCGATCGAATAAAGAGCTGCACAAAATGGGATAGCTCTGGGCAAATGGGTCTTACCGGAGTTGCGAGAATAACCAAAAAGCCCAATGTGGAGCTTGCGGAGACGTCGCTGAGGAAGAAAAGGCGTCAGGCGATTTACCCAGCAAGCTACTTCAGGAATCTGTTCCTGATAACCTGAGATTGCTTTCTTGATAAGTATATTTGACTTTTTTTCATCAACTACTAAAGGATTACCCCTGGGAGCAGAATTAATCTCTTTAATTGCTTCGGTAACAACATCAGATGGCCAGTCATATTTGAAAGCTGATTGGATGGTGAAAGTCTGACAGCTCTGATAGCCTCTCACCATCTCTTTCGCGTTTGTTGGCTTGAAATTACCCCGAAATGGAGCAGAACCCACCCCCAGAATCGGATAGATTGGAATACCGATTTTCTTTTCCAATCTATCCAGTCGTTGAAGAGCAATATTAAGTAACAGGACAGCGGCTAGGGATCCGTAGTTCAAGGCTGGATCAGAACGGGCTAAAAATACTCGCTGATATTCTAACTCTTTATCTTCGAGGTAGCCTGCTACGAGCTTGTCTGAGTTAAGCAATGAATTGCAGTCTTCAAATAATGGGATCACGTTAATTTGTTCCGGTTTGCACTCTCCAAGCCATTGGCTGAGAGAAATGCTATCACCAGGGAAAACAGCCACATCCTTTTTCTGGATTATGAAGTCACGATAGTAGTGGTATATTCGGTTAAGCTGCTCCGAGGAGGTAGTCATGGGTAAAATGACTTCAAAGACAGGAGGGATCTCTTTTTCATAGACAGCCAGGGTCGTATCATAGCATCGCGGAATACTGGCCAATATTTCCGGCACCAGTTTGGCTTCCGTTTTCTCTATCTCAGGATTGGGGATTCTGAAGGTAAGGAAAACATCCCTGCCCAGAGGATGCCTCTTGAAAAAATCATGGTCTTTCGCTAGCAGTTCAGAGACTACCCAGGGTACGGCTTTCTTCCCCTCGAAATCCCACATCTGTTCCTGGCATCCAAACTGTGAGAAAAGCAAATATGCTTCCAGGATTTCATCATCACCATTTATGACGCTACCAGAACTAAACGCCGGCATTATTGCATTGTCTGGGTGCTGCGTGCTCATACATCTTGGTATTTTTCTATTAACAGACATCTGGGTCTCTTTCACATTGACAGTACCTTCGTTATAAACTTTAGCATAGACTGCAAAACCCCTATTCAGCGGTTCGAATCCGCTCGTCGCCTCCAGTTATTTCAGAATGCCTTCTTTCTTGTGGCAGTGCCGAGAACATCGGGGTCCTGCTCTGCATTCGGGTCGATTCCCAAACATATTCGGGGGAAATCCTGTTCCTACCAACAGAGTGTCTTAAAGTATCGAACTGGATTCCCGCCTTCGCGGGAATGACATTACGGGGCGGTTCGAATCCGCTCGTCGCCTCCAGTTATTTCAGAATGCCTGCTTTCTTGTGGCAGTTACTTCGTGGTCCCCATATAAACAGATGACCGATTCTGAAAAACGATGAATCCCGCTATACATTCGGGTGGATTGCTAAACATATTCGGGGGAGTACCGTCACCACCGACCGGGCAATGATAAGTAACGAACTGGATTCCCGCTCCCGTATCGTAGTACGGGACAAGCTGCGCGGGAATGACATGGTGGGGGTCATTTCTCCCGTTTACGCTTTCTCCTTCTCCCTATCCGCCTGGCGTTGCTGGATTATCTTCTGCGTCACCAAGGGCGGCACTTCCTGGTAATGGCTGGGCTCGATGCTATAGGTGCCCTTGCCCTGGGTAATTGACTTCAGGGTGATAGCATACCGCAGGACTTCAGCGAGCGGTATCTGTGCCTCGATTTCATTCATACCCGGAGACGGGTTCATACCGTGCACCTGCCCTCGCTTGGTGTTGAGGTCGCTGATGATATCCCCGGTATAAGCTTCCGGCGCCAGAACCTTGATTTTCACGATGGGTTCCAGCAGGACCGGCTTACCATCCTGCAAGCCCTTCTTCACCGCACCCGCGCCGGCAATTTTGAAACAGATTTCCGATGAATCAACCGGGTGGAAACTGCCGTCGTAGACCGTAATTTTAACGTCCGCCACCGGGTAACCCGCCAGCACGCCTTCATGGACCGCCTCGTTGACGCCTTTTTCCACTGCCGGGACGTAGTTCTTGGGGATACTGCCGCCTACAATGTGCTCCTCGAACTGTACGCCGGACCCGCGCGGCAGAGGCTCTAGTTCCAGCAAAACGTGACCGTACTGCCCGTGTCCGCCGGTCTGCTTCTTGTGCTTGTACTCGGCGTTGGTCGGCACGGTGATGGTCTCGCGGTAGGGCACCTTCGGCGTTACCAGGTCGACATTCACCCCGAACTTGCGCGCCATCTTCTCCGCCGCCACGTCAAGCTGAATCTCGCCTAAACCGGAAAGGACGGTCTCGTTGGTCGACATTTCGCGCTGGACCTTCAGGGTCGGGTCCTCTTCTGCGATTTTGGCGAGTGATGACCCCAGCTTGTCGAGGTCGGTCTTGGTCTTCGGATAGACTGCTTCGCTGAAACGGGGCTCGGGGAAAACGACGGGTACGATTTTCACCGGTTTGTCCTTGGTACCCAGGGTATCACCAGTGCCGGTCACATTAAGTTTGGCGACTGCGCCGATATCCCCCGCACCGACTTCCGGCACCGGTTCCTGGCTCTTGCCGCGGAGGAGGAAAAGCTGACCGATGCGCTCGGTCTCGCCACGCGTCACATTAAATGCAGAGGAGTTGCTCACAATAGAACCGCAGTAGACGCGGAAACAGGTGAGCTTGCCCACGTATGGGTCGGCGCTTGTTTTAAATACCAGCGCGGCGAGCGGTCCGGCGGAATTCGCGGTTATGGTAGCAGGTTTGTTACCTTCGCCGATAATCTGCACCTCGCGGTCTTTGGGTGCCGGCAGTAGATTGACGATGGCGTCCATCAGCGGTATTACCGCCACATTCTGCAACCCGGAACCAGCCAGAATAGGCACCACTTTACCCGTAAGGACGCCCTGCTTGAGGCCTTTTACCAGCTCATCGGCGGTAAGCTCTTCGCCACCCAGGTATTTCTCCAGCAGGGTATCGTCCGCTTCCGCCACGGCTTCAATCAACTTCTGGCGCAGTTCTTCCGCCTGGCTCTTTAAATTAGCCGGGATTTCTCCTTCCTGTGATGCCGTGCCGGTATACGCCTTCATCTTGAGCAGGTCGATGATACCCTGAAAGCTGGTATGTGCACCGATTGGCAATTGCAACGGTATGCATTTACGTCCGAGCATCTTCTGTACCTGCTCGACCACTTTCATAAAATCGGCATTTTCACGGTCCATCCGATTGATATAGACGAGCCGGGAAAGACCGACTACTTCGCAGTAGCCCCAGACCTGTTCCGTGCCGACCTCGACACCATTCACGGCGCAGACCACGATAACTGCGCCTTCGCTGACCCGAATAGCGGACTTCACCTCCCCGACGAAATCAGGGTAACCCGGGGTATCCATCAAGTTGATTTTATTCCCCTGCCAGATGTAGGGAAGAAGGCTGAGGCTGATGCTCATTGCACGCTTCTGCTCTGCCGGGTCGTAATCCGAGGTCGTTGAGCCTTCGCTAATTTTGCCAAGCCGGTTGATTACCTTGGCAGTAAAAAGAACCGCTTCGGAAAGTGACGTTTTTCCCGCCCCGTTGTGCGCCAGCAAGGCAAGATTGCGGATGTTTTCGAGTGAGTACTGCGCCATAGAATCACCTGTCCTCTAACCAGTTCGTTCGGGTCAACACCATTTCATTATAATCGGCACGGAGACACACAGCAAGAAAAACGCCTTGAGGTTACGCGTGTTTTAATCGGTTCTTTTTCCTCCTCCCTTTCGAAAAGGATGCGTTGCCCCAAATGTCATTCTGAGGAGCGAAGCGAACGAAGAATCTCCGACTCTACTCAGCAGGCAGGGAGACCCTTCGCTACACTCAGGGTGACATACGGTAACGAAAGCGGGTTACATGGTTTCGTACTTGACGCCGAATTTATCGTTGAAGACTATTTCCGCCAGCTCTTTACGCGGTGGTGTCCTTGCCTCGCCATCAGGGTACCCCAGGGGCGTCAGCTCAACCGCGCAATAGCCTTCCGGTACCCCCAGGATACTTTCCACCTTTTTATGGTCGAGCAAGCCCACGTGTACCGTACCCAATCCCAGCGAGTGCGCCGCCAGCGCCAGGTTCTCCATGGCAATGCCCATATCAAACATGAACCAGTCGCCCCTGACCGTGACCGCGTTGCCCCTGTAAAACCCGGACTTGTTCAACTCGGCGCAGACCACGATAATAATCGGCGCTGTCTTCACTGCGTTGGTAGCGGGATTATTCGGGCTGAGCGCACCAGCCAGCTCCTGCTTGATGCTCTCATTCCGCACGACGATAAACCGCCAGCACTGCGTATTCGCCCAGGACGGCGACCAGCGCGCCGCCTCCAGCACCTGCGCCAGTATCTTGTCATCCACCGGGTCAGTCTTGTACCTGCGTATGCTTCTCCTCGTTTTAATCGCTTCCAGTGTATCCATCAAGTCCTCCTCTTATTCAGCAAAACCTGTATCATTTTCTCAAAACTCGCGTGTTATTTCAACATTACCTTTGCGCAGTCACAATTTTATTACATTGTTATCACATCCATTGACAAGTCCGAACCTATCGCCTAGTATCGTAGTAGTCCCTGGTATTATATCTATCAAAGCGACCAAATCATAAGTGATGGTTAAGGAGGGCAAACGATGGCTTACACCGCAAAGGATTACTCTTCCCTGATTGGCATCTCCGGTTTCAGTGAAACCCTGCTCAAGAACCATTTCACACTGTATCAAGGGTATATCACCAATACCAACAAGCTTATGGATACACTCGCGGCTGTGCTCAAAGACGGCAAGACCGCCACACCGGAGTACGCCGAATTAAAGCGGAGGATGGGCTGGGAGTTCAACGGGATGCGCCTCCACGAACTGTACTTTGAAAACCTTGGCGGAAAAGCGCCGGTCGATAAAGCCGGTAATTTCGCCAAAAAAGTGGCGGCGGCTTTCGGTAATTACGAGGCGTGGGAGCAGGACTTCCGTGCCGTTGGAGCGATGCGGGGCATCGGTTGGGCGGTGCTTTACCAGGATGCGGGTGGCGGACTTTTTAACCAATGGGTTA
This sequence comes from Dehalococcoidia bacterium, assembly GCA_030691775.1. Taxonomy (GTDB): domain Bacteria; phylum Chloroflexota; class Dehalococcoidia; order Dehalococcoidales; family Fen-1064; genus JAURWL01. Next base: position 155 of record JAUYDN010000250.1, on the reverse strand, counting down.
ACGAACATGACGTAGGGCATTTCGCCGGGTGCATCCCTGTGCTCATCATGGATGTCTTCGAGCACGCTTTCATGATTGACTACGGACTGAAGCGCGCCGATTACATCGCCGCGTTTTTCAAGAACATCAACTGGGAAGCTGTGGAGAAACGGGTC
>JAUYDN010000166.1 GCA_030691775.1 Dehalococcoidia bacterium | reverse complement strand
TTCATAGTCCTACGTCCTATGCCAAAAGCTGGAATTCGACGTTTTGTGTGCACTTAGAGTCTTTAACACCGCCCCCTTTATTCCGCACTTTCACCTCACTCGACTTGCGTTTCATTTTATCTATAGACCTATAACAGAAAGCCCCATTTCTTTATTTTGGAATTAAGTATTCTAAGCTTGTTTGGTACTTGTCTCTTGTCATTTGTTACTTGAGGAGGTGTGGTGTGGGGAGGGTAGTGGTAGCGCATACCGGATTCGAACCGGTGATCTCGTCCTTGAGAGGGACGCGTCCTAGGCCGCTAGACGAATGCGCCCCGTGCTATTTCTCTTCTTCCAGCGCTTTCATCGCAATGCTGGAGTGCGCCAGGGAAGCCCCGGCATTCATCGCCACCGCCACGAAGATGGCTTCCGCAATCTCTTCATCCGTGGCGCCTGCCCGTTTGGCGCGCCTGGTGTGCCCGGCGATACAGTAAGGACAGCGCGTGATATGTGCCGCCGCCACCGCGATTAGCTCCTTGGTTTTCACCGAGAGCTTGCCTTCTTCGAAGACTTTTTTATCAAAAGCCCCGAAGCTCTCCAGCACGTCCTTTTTCAGACCGTGAAGTTTAGTGCGGTGCGCCCTGGTATCCGTATCGTAGTAATATTCCGTCACGAAATCTATTATAGCAACTCGGGGAGTGAACAGCAATTAGCTTTAAGCTGTCAGCTACGAGCTATTAGGTATTGGAAATTAGATATTATGGTTCGGAGGTGTTAATATTGCCATACCGGGGGTGTTTCATGGCAAACTACCTCGTGGGGACATCGGGCTGGCACTACCCGCACTGGCAGGGCAAGTTCTATCCGCCGGACCTGCCCAAACAGCAATGGCTCGCATTTTATGCTCAAACATTCTCGACAGTTGAACTGAACAACACCTTTTACCGCCAGCCGCTGGAAAAAACCGTGAAAAGCTGGCGGGATGCCGTCCCGGCGGGTTTCAAATATGCCGTCAAGGCGAGCCGCTACATCACCCATATCAAGCGTCTCAAAGAGGTGGCGGAACCGGTCGAGAAATTTTTTGACCGCGTCCGTCTCCTCGATAACCGCCTCGGTCCCTTGCTTTACCAGCTACCTCCCGGCTTGAAACGCGATGACGTCCGGCTGGATGAGTTCCTGTCACTCCTTCCTGCCGACCTCGAACACACTATCGAGTTCCGTCATAAGTCCTGGCTCGACGATGCTGTCTACCGCCTCCTGCACCGGCGCAACGTAGCCCTCTGCATCTTCGACCTGCCGCGTTTGCGCACACCTGCAATCGTCACCGCCGACTTTGCCTACGTGCGCTTTCATGGCAACCGGGTGCTATATGGCGGTTGTTACTCCGATGAGGAGCTTGATGGTTGGGCAAGGGAAATCCGGGGATTGCGCGCCGGAAAAGTCTACGCGTACTTCAATAATGACGCCGATGGCTTCGCTGTGGACAACGCCCTGACGCTGAAGCGGTTATTGGAAACCTAAAGCCCCGTCAGCTCCTTGCCCGCCTGCAATATCTTTTGTACCCTGTCCTGTTTACCGGTCTCGGTGTAGATGCGCAGTACCGGCTCCGTGCCGGAAAACCTGATTAGCAACCAGGAGTGGTCTTTCAGGAAAAAGCGGAAGCCATCCACCGTATCCGTTCTGACCACCTTTTCGCCGGCGATTGACTGCGGGCTGGCTTTGTTGACGCGCTCGATAATCTGTTCCCTGGCTTCGGTGGGGAAACGCAGGTCGATGCGGTCGTAGTAATGCGGACCTACTTTGCCAAACAGGTATTCCAGAAGCTGTGACGGCGCCTTGCCAGTCTGCCGCATAAAATCGAGGATGTACAGACCCGCCGGTAAGGAATCGCGCTCCGGAACATGTCCCCGAAAGCCGTAACCACCGCTCTCCTCACCACCGATGATGGCTTTATGCTTGAGAAATAAAGGCGCTACGTATTTAAAACCTACCGGCGTCTCATACACCGGGACTTTGTAAATCTCCCCCAGCCTATCGAGCATACTCGTCGAGGTGACTGTCTTGATGATAGCGCCACGCTCACCGCGTACTTCCAGCAGGTAGAGGGCAAGCAGAGCGTAGGTTTGCAGTTGGGTGATAAAATTACCTTTCTCATCGATAATGCCGATGCGGTCGGCATCGCCATCCGTAGCCATGCCAACGTTCGCCTTCTGCTCCACCACCATTGCCGAGAGTTTTTTCAGGTTGGGGGCGATGGGTTCCGGGTTGATGCCGGGGAATGCCGGGTTGCGCTCGCCGTTGATTTCCGTAAGCCTATTCGTACCGCCGCCAAGCAATTGCCGGAACAGTCCGCATCCTGCCCCGTACATCGAGTCGATAATAATGTCGTAACCTGCGTTGCGCAATTTCTGACTATCCACCAGGCGACTGATTTGCCCCAGGTATTCTGATGTCATATCAAGGTACTCGACCCGTTTCTGTTCCAGCGCTTGAGCGAGCGGCATGCGGTTGACCTTCCCCGTAGACGCCGCAAGGTTCACGTATTTCTCCACGTCCGCACTCACTTCCGAAGAAATGCTGACGCCGGTCTCCTCCCTGACCTTGAACCCGTTCCACCGCGCCGGATTGTGGCTGGCAGTGATAATGACGCCGCCGCCTGCCCGCTTGGCCAGTAAGGTGAAGACGACCTGGGGAGTGGGGATGGCTTTGGGAGAGAGCCAGGTGCGGATGCCGTTGCCCGCCATCACCTCCGCGCAGGTTGCGGCAAAGTCCTCCGAGGCAAAACGATAGTCGTAACCGATGGCAATACCACGTTTGTCCAGGCCCTTTGCCTTGAGGTAGTCCGCGAAACCCTGGGCGCAGTAGCGCACGTTCTCAAAGGTAAAATCATCGGCGATTACCGCCCGCCAGCCGTCTGTGCCAAATTTAATAGGATTAGCCATATTCAATCCTCTCTTTCTGGTACTATCATAACCAGCGCGGGCATAAGTATCAATGCGCAATTATCAGCTGACGATTAGATTCGGGGAAACCTTGGTTATTTGTCCAGTGTGGCTTCATCGAGCGAACACGCTCGCCCTTCCACCCCACCCGGCATCACCTTGAGAATTCCCACATTCATCGGGTGGATAAAGGTGGGGTAGCCTTGCCCGGGATTGAGCAACAGTTTACCGTTTTTCGTGACGCAATGCCGGTCGTGGGTATGCCCGAAGAGGATGACATCCGCCTCTGGATAACGTTCTACCAGCTCATCTTCCAAGCCCCAGGGAGGACCGCCAAAATACGGGTGCGTAACCACGACTTTCTTATTTCCGACCTCAAAGGTTGCCTCGCGCGGCAGTTGTTCCTTAACTTCCGGCTGGTCACTGTTACCGTACACGCCGATAAAACGTTTCGCCAGCCTGCCCAGTTCCTCTACCACTTTTATAGACGTGTAATCACCGCAATGCACCACGTAATCCGCCGCGCCGACAAGTTCACTGAGCTTTGCCGGTAACTGCTGAATGGTCGCAACGTGCGTATCCGCCAGGACAAGTACATGAGTCGTTGGGAAGTCGGAAGGATTTGTTCCCTGATTTTTGGCTACCGACATTTCATTCATTGTGGGAAAAGGGGAGGACTTGATATTTGAATGTTGATACTTGTCATTTTCTCTCTGGGGGTGGCATTGATACTTGATGATTGTTACTTGTTACTTTCTCTCGTGAGTAGGTCGCAGTAGTGAAAGCGGTTGTCCCTGAGCACTGTCTCGCCAGCCTTGAATTGGATATCCCGGGTGAAGATTGGACCGCCGAACACGAACGAATGGAACTCGCCTTTTTCCCCGGCGGGGTCTGTGCCCGGAGGCAGTTCCGCAAGGAAGCGCCTGTCAATTATCCTGCCAGAGAATTTGCCATCCAGTACATGTGTATCCACGCAGGTTGTGATGGCACGGAACCCGAGCTTGATAAATGTCTCCATCACCCATGCCGAGCCTTTTCCCCAGAGCGGGAATAGCCCGGTCATACCGACCTTCGCCATGTTATCCTCGCGGTAGCGGCGCACATCCTCCAGCCAGATGTCCCCGAAAGCCACCCTGTTAATCCCCTGCGCTTTTAAGCGGGTGAGGACCTCCGTCATGGCGGCAGCGTACTCTTCGTTGGATGATTTGGCGGAGATGAAGACCTTGATGAGCGGCAAACCGATGCTCTCCGCCTGCTGTTCGAGGAGGGCTGTGCGCACGCCATGCATGCTGATACGGTCGTAATCGCGGGTGATGGTGGTCAACAGCCCG
>JAUYDN010000138.1 GCA_030691775.1 Dehalococcoidia bacterium | reverse complement strand
CGTCGGTTGGTTGTTGTGATACCCCGACGCTTGCGTCGGGGAGAATGTCATTTAATACGTCTGTAATAGATTCATTCAGTTCGTCCCGACCCGGCGTGACTTTCTTCGGAATGACAATAATAAATACTTTTATATGATGGTTTTGCCTTTTACCTTTTGACTTTAGTATCAGGCAGGTGAGATATGACGATAGAAACGAAAGAGATGAAAACTAAAATGATTCCTATCTTCGTGATGGGCAAGCGCTACGAAGTGCCGGAGACGCTGACGATTATGAAGGCAATGGAATACGCCGGCTTCAAATTCATCCGCGGGTGTGGCTGCCGCGGCGGTATCTGCGGTGCTTGTGCCACGGTTTACGGAAAGGCGGGCGATTACAAACTCTACTCCGGGCTTGCCTGCCAGACGGTCGTCGAGCCGAATATGTACCTCACCCAGGTACCCTTTTACCCGGCGAACCGCGCCGTGTTCGATTACTCCGCAGTCGAAGCAAAACCCGAGGAAATCTTCCAGCTTTACCCGGAGCTGTTCCGCTGTGTCGCCTGTAACTCCTGCACCAAGGTCTGCCCGATGGACGTGGAAGTCATGGATGCCATTGCCCAGTTGAAACGCGGCAATATCGCCAGAGCCGCGGAGATGTCTTTTAGCTGTATCCAGTGCGGACTCTGCACCAGTCGCTGTATGGGCGAACTACCGCAATACCATATCTTTCAGCTTGCCCGGCGCATCTACGGGGGTCTCATCGCGCCCCGCGCTCAGCATTTACAGGAGGCGGTGAAAATCGTCGCCAGCGGCAGGTACGAGGAATGCCTCCAGTCCCTGATGAAAGCCGGTGATGCCGAACTCCGCAAACTCTACCAGGAGCGGGAAATGGAGCCGGAAATGACGGGTGAGGACTGGACACCGAAGGACAAGAAATGCCTCTAGAGCGAAATAACCAAATCACAAGTTACAATCATCAAACAACGAAGAAAATCCAACGAAAGAAAAAATATTGATTGTTGAAACCTTAGAATTTATTTGGTAATTGTTTCTTGGTTATTGGTTATTCCAAAGGGAGCTTGTTATGCCGTATACGCCTGAGTTAAAAGAACTGATTAAAGCCGTGGAACGGACCCGCCTGGAGAGGCTCGCGCTGAAGAAGCGCGGCGGCGAGTTCCCCTTGATGTCGCTCCAGGAGCGGGAGCGAATGTTACAGTACCATCCCGACTATAAAGAAGAGGGACGCCGTGCTTTGTCGGTCGGACCGAGCAAGGGCTATCGCGTGGCACATGAGTTTGCGGATATCCTCGAAGCGTGGGGTCGCGTGGCACCGGATAAAGTCGACCTCGCCGTGGTTACAATGGAAACGGATGTGCTGGTCATCGGTGGTGGAGGCACCGGGACATCCGCCGCCCTGCTTGCCGAAGAGAGCGGCGCCAGGGTTATCATTGCTACCAAGCTCCGCCACGGCGATGCCAACACGATGATGGCGGAGGGTGGTATCCAGGCGGCGACCAAAATCGATAAGGACTCACCCTATTTTCACTACCTGGACGTGATGGGCGGCGGGCACTTCAAGTGCGACCCGGAGCTTGTCTACGTCCTCGTTACGCAGGCGCCTTCCGTTATCGAGTGGCTGGAGCGGCTGGGAATGATGTTCGATAAGTTCCCGGATGGGCGTATCAAAAGCATTCACGGTGGCGGCACCAGCCGCAAACGGATGCTCTCCGCCGGCGACATCACCGGCGCGGAAATTATGCGCACCATCCGTGACGAGGCGCGCAACCGCCAGAATATTACGGTCATCGAATTCTCGCCCGTTGTCGAACTGATTCTGAACGAGCACGGGCAATGCGCCGGGGCTTTGCTGTATAACCTCGAGACCGAAGAGTATTTCATTATCAAGGCAAGGGCAGTCATCATGGCGACCGGAGGTTGTGGCAGACTCCACGTGCAGGGGTTTATGACCACCAATCACTATGGCGCGACTGCCGATGGACTGGTGCTCGGCTACCGGGCGGGGGTAGAGCTATCGCTCCTGCATACTGTCCAGTACCATCCCACCGGGGCTGTCTACCCCGAGCAGGCGGAAGGTCTGCTGATTACGGAAAAATTCCGTGGCAGTGGTGCCAACCTGGTGAACATCAATGGCGAGCAATTCGTCAACGAGCGAGAACCGCGCGATATCGAGTCGTCCTGCTGTATACGGGAATGTCTGGAGCGCGGAATGGGTGTGCCGACACCGACTGGAAAACTGGGTGTCTGGCTGGACTCTCCAATCATCGACCTCCTCTGGGGAGAGGGCTATGTCCGACGCGAGTTCCCCGGCAAGTTCATTCTCTTCAAGCGCTACGGCATCGATATTTCCAAAGAACCCATGCTTATCTATCCCACGCTTCATTACCAGAATGGCGGTTTAAAAGTGAAGGCAGATGGCACGACGAGCGTACCCGGGTTGTACGCAGGGGGCGAGGTGACGGGCGGCGTCCACGGCGAGAACCGGTTGATGGGTAACTCCCTGCTCGATATCCTGGTGTTCGGGAGGATTGCCGGTAAGAACGCGGCATTATATGCAAAAGAAGAAGCCAGAGACGGCAAGCTGACCATCGAGCACGTCCGTAAGTTCCACCGGGAGCTTGAGGCGGTCGGCATTCCCCGCAACCGTATCTCCCCGATGTTACTGCCGGACTACACCGAGCCATCGGTGAGAAAGCGCCAGCTTACCAGTCGATATGCGGGGACATTGAGGTAAAAAGAACCGATAACCAGGAAATTCCGATTCGTCTCGATTTATACGGAATCCCGAAGCAATCGGGACAATAACCAATGACTTACCTAGAAAATGGTCTATCTTGTCATTCTGGAGGAGTCCCGAGCCTCCTGTACTTTATCGGGACGATGAAGAATCTGGTGGCGTGGGAAAATCGCACCTCCCTGAGATTCTTCACGGAGTTTACCCTGAGCGATTATGAAGGGCTCCAGAATGACACCTCCATTTTCATGTGACATTGGTGCACCTAAGGTGCATGACTGATTGGACTGGAAATAAGACGGGTACCTTGCCTCTACTTTGCCGGTTGACTTAATTCCTGAATCTCTTGCCGGGCTTTTTCAATCAGCTTCTGGTCGTTAGTCAGACGGATAAAGCTGTTAAAATCGTTGATTGCCTCGTTCGTTTTTTCCAGGGCTTTGAAGGCGTACGCCCGGTGGAAATAAGCCTGTGGTAAGTTCGGGTTCAACTCCAGCGCCTCGTTACAGTCCCCGATTGCTCTCTGTGTGTCACCCAGTCGCAGGTAAGAATACGCCCGGTTCACATACGCTTCAGCCATGTTCTTGCCCAGTTCGATGGCTTTGTTGCTATCCTTGATTGCCTCTTCGTATTTACCTTTGGCATTGTAGGCATAAGCCCGGTTGATATAAGCCAGCGCCAGATTTGAGTCGAGCGAGATTGCCCTGGTACTGTCCGCGATTACCTGGTCGTAGTTCTCCAGGCTGGCATAAGCCGCCCCACGGTTTACATAAAGTTTAGCCATCTGCGGTTCAATCTTGATAGCTTCCGTGTAAGCTTCTATAGCCGGTTGATAAGCCCCCTGTTGTGCAAGTCTGTAGGCGCGTTGGAAATACCACTCTGCGCTTCCTTCCGGCGGACCGGCGCATCCCCAGGTTATGCTCGCCGTTAACAAAAGGAAGAACACGGCAACGGTACTGAAAGAACGTCTCAAGACGAAAGTCCTCTTTCTGAAAAATGGGTATCTAACAGTCAACATACCATTAAGGAAATGAGGTGTCAATCGGAAGTATTGAGAGCGTTTAGCAACTGGGCTGACGGCTCGTGTTTGTTTAAAACCGGTCACTGACCCCGATGGAAATCGGGGGAAGAGTCTGGTGATTACAGAGAAACTGGATTCATTCAGTTCGTCCCGACCTGTCGGGACTCCTTCAGAATCAATCATGCCGATTACATCGGCACCATCAAGTATGAAAAACCCACTCTTTTTTGTCATTCCCGCCCCCGTATCCAGTACGGGGCAAGCTCCGAGCGGGAATCCATACGTTTTTTAACCTTCTGGATACCAGCCGGAGTTTATCCTGAGCTTGACGAAGGGCTGGTATGACATTTTATTTTTTTTTGGGGGGGGCTCCGCTATTTTCGTAGGAATGACAATAAACAACCTCCGAGGGCTTAGAATCGGCAATTGTGCCAGGGGTACGCGTAGCTGTTCGTGGATTAATTACCGTCTCCGGAAGCCGATGGTGTAGATGAGCATTCCCGCAACCAGCACTCCGGCTCCACCGAGCACCCAGACCAGGTTAAAAGCCTCGTTCTCCACGAAGGTCGCGGTAGCCGTTTTCTCCGAGTCGATAATCAAGCTGGTGACACTGTGTTTACCGGAGGCATCCCCCGACCATTCTTTAAAGTGGTAGCCGGATGCAGGTCTGGCGCGCAGGGTAACGACCGTCCCTTCCACGTAACCCCCATCGGGTTGCTGAGGTAAAAGAATTATATCCCCACCTGTAGCCGGAGAGACGGTGGTATTGAGACGGTGTCTCACGGCGATGAAATGGGCGGTATAGGTCTTGTCACAGGTCATCGTGACGGTGATAGTTTCGGTCTTCTCCGTGGAACTGCCGCTCCAGCCGGTGAAACGGTAGCCTCTTTTCGGCATCGCGGTGAGCTGTACCATCTCGTTGGCGAGAATGGTATGTACCGATGGGTAAGCCGTCAAGGCTGTATCGCCCACCTTAACCGTGCCGCCACCGACCGGGCTGACATCGACCGTCAGCTTGAATTCAGAGCCCGGTCAGCCTGCGGAGACGGGTTGCGCCGGCATCAGCGCCAAAAACACGAGCGGCGTAATCAACAATGCGGGTAGCAATCTTAACAGACGTCTCATGTACCTTGTTTTGCTTCCAGTTCGTACAGCTTCTCGATGATGAACTGAACATAGCCGGTGCATTTCGTCAGCCACTGACCGGAATCGCGGTAACGTTGCACGGCTACCGGGTCGCTAAAATCGATGCCGACCAGAGCGCCACAGGTGATGCTACCGTACTGCCTGGAAAAACTCAGGACGACATCGCTCATTTGCGCCCGTGATAGCCAGCGCGCTTTATCGGCACGTTCTTTATCAACTAACGGGACCCGGTGGCGCAGGCCGAGGTACACAGCCGCGCCGGATACTGCGCCACAAACGGCGTCTCTCTGCCCGGCGATGCCCCCCATGAAGTTGGTTGCCGACCAGAGCAGGTCTTCGCTGCCCAGCTCAGAGGATTCCCACATAACTTGCAGGACGCTGGGACCTCAGTGGTAGCCGGACCGCATCAGTTCGTAAGCGCGGCGCTCTGCTTCTTCCAGGGTCATCTTCAGATTCATTTCAGTGTCTCCTATCTATTCAGCTTAAACACCCGGGCGGCATTGCCACCCAGAATCGCATCAACTTCCGCCGGTGTGAACACGATGCCATCGGCTGATTTCTGCGTGAGGCTTTTCATGATTCCGATGAACTGCCGGGCGGAAACCAGCGGCTCGAAGACGGGACCATCCGTCGCCCAGAGAATCTGGTGGGGACCGATGTTATCGATTATTTCCCGAAGATAGCGCCGGAAAATGGCAGGGCGGGCAACGGCGATTAACTGCCACATCGCCATATCGCCGGAGATGTTCGGCTTGAACTGCGCCAGTGCCGCCCAGTCGTGCCACCAGAGGTGCCCCATGTGCGCGGCAATAATCTCCAGCCTGGGGAAGTCGGCGGCGATGTCATCGAGGTGGATAGGATGGGCGAACTTGGCTTTGGAACCCGGCAGGGGACTGCAGTGGGTGAGCAACGGCAACCCGAACTCGTTCAACACCTCGAGCACGGCATAGGCTTCCTTGCTGTTCGGGTAGTAGCCGTTATCCGGATGCCATTTTAAACCGCCCATCTTATATTCAGTGAGGCACTTGCGAAGGAGGGCGGGAGCGTTCGGACGGCGCGGGTCGATGCCAGCCAGGGCAATGAGCTTGCCGGGGTGTTTGGCGACAGCGTTAGCGCAAAGCTCGTTGATGCGCAGGACACGCTCATCCGCGAGACCCATCGCGGTATTGTCCACCACGCAGACAACCGTGATATCGATACCATCCGCCGCCATCCGCCGGACGAGCTTGTCACACTCAGTGTCGTCCATCAGGTCGCGGTATGCCGGCAGTACCTGGTCGATAGGTTTGCTGTAGCCGGTACGAGCGGCGTCATCCAGCAGGTGGCTGAGCATGGTGCGGGCTGTAGCTTCATCCGCAGGCAGGCGCATGAAATGGTAATGGACATCGATAATCATTTATTGGCTCCCCATCCGGAAATGTATTAGCTAGAGTTTACAAATTACGGAGGGTGATGTCAATTAATTGAGACACTTACCGAGCCGGTGTTATGATGAAGCTAACCCTGAATGTCATTCCCGCGCAGCTTGTCCCGTACTACGATACGGGAGCGGGAATCCAGACACGAGAAGAATAATATGCCGCCACTCAATGTCATGTTCAAGACCGTCTCCTCCGACTGCAACCTGGATTGCGGTTATTGCTATTACCGTCAATCGCTGGAAGGCGAGCGTTTACAGCGTCGCATCGACCTGTCTCTTCTGGAGCGGTTTTTCCCGGTGTATATGGACTATATTGCAGATGCCCACCAGGCGAACCTGAGCTGGCAGGGCGGCGAGCCGACGCTGGCGGGGCTGGACTTCTTTCGCGGGGTGGCGGAATTGGAGGCGAAGTATGCACACCCTCCTACGGTCATCAGCAACGCCGTCCAGACCAACGCTGTTCTGCTCGATGACAGGTGGGCGGAGTTCTTTGCCGCGTATCGGTTTCTGGTGGGGGTGAGCCTGGACGGTCCGCAGGAGATTCACGATATGGTACGTAAGGACCGGGGCGGACACGGCTCGTTCCGGCGGGTAATGGCGAGCATCGACGCACTCCGCAAGCACAAAGTCGACCTCAACATCCTTTGCGTGGTAGGACCCCATAACGTCAGGCAGGCTGGCGACTTGATGCGGTTTTTCCGTAATGAAGGTCTGAACTACCTGCAATTTATTCCCGCGATGAACTTCCAGTCAACGGAGCCAGATAAGACAGCCGCTTACCTGGTCAACCCCGAGGAATACGGACGGCTCCTGGTCGAGTTATTCGATGGCTGGTATGGGAACGGAATTCCGGTCGCTTCAATCCGTATTTTTGACAATCTCCTGCAATCATTCCTCGGTCTGAATAACGACCTCTGTGTGCATGGTGAATCTTGCGATTCCGGCATCGTGGTGGAAGCTAACGGCGATGTCTTCCCCTGTGATTTTTACATCCATCGGGAGTGGCAGTCAGGCAACATATACCGGGATTCTTTGAAAGGGATGGTAGAAGGAGAGAAACGCAGGCAGTTCATCGGGCGGAAACAGCCTTTACCCCCGGCTTGCCAGGCGTGCGAGTGGCTAAAGCTCTGCAAAGGTGAGTGTCCGCGCAACCGTTTGTCTGTAGCGGTCAGTGCTCCGACTTATTTCTGCGAGAGCTACAAAACGCTTTTTGCTCACGCTTCTGGAAGGATTCAGTTGCTGGGGGAACGGTTGCGCAACTACCGCCGTTATCTGGACTGGCAATCGGCGAACTCAGGCAGGATACCGGGACGGAATGAGTTTTGTCCCTGCGGTAGCAGTCGCAAGTACAAGTCCTGCTGTGGCGACCCAGCGCTCTCCAGTTCCTACTTGTTCCGTGTAGAGTGACCGGCAAAGCCGCCTTTTCTTGTCTCACTCACGAACCAACCGCTATACTGGAGTAAGTTGCCCGATGATGTCCAAGAAAGTTGAACCACAAACTACATGTCTTCGCGTAACAGGAAAACCTCCCCTCTATCTGTGAATACCCATCAATCATTCGTCTCCCCCGGTGCTGACTCCGTTAAAGAGCGATTGCGCCAGGGCGTGCGCGCCGGCTTGAGAAAAGGCTGGAAGAACTTCCTCTGGATGACACGGATTCTCGTGCCGGTCTCGCTGGCGGTGGCACTACTGGTGTGGAGCGGCTGGCTTTATAAACTCAACTTTATCCTGGAGCCCGCCATGCGGCTTATCAATCTCCCCAGCGAAGCGGCGTTCCCCATCCTGAACGGCATTTTCATCAATGTCTATGCGGTCATCGCTATCCTGGCGGTGGTGCCCTTCAGCCCTGCCCAGATGACGATGATAGCCGTCTTCAGCCTCATCGCCCACGCGATAATCTCGGAGGCAATCATCCAGCACAAGTCGGGCATGAACGGGATGAAAATGGCGCTCATCCGCCTGGTTGCCGCCGTGGCCACGGTGCTGGTCATCTCGTTTTTCCTGGGTGATACCACCACCAGCGTCGCCAGCACGACCGTGGCAAAAGCGCAGGAGCCGTTCTTGCGGATGCTTTCCGGCTGGGCGCTGGATACCGGCCTGATGTTGCTCAAAATATTCGGTATTATCATGGCGATAATGGTCCTGCTGGAATGCCTTGCCTGGCTGGGGTGGGACGTGTATCTCTACCGCTTTTTCCGGCCGTTTATGAAGCTCTTAGGCTTGAGCGACCGCACCTCGGTACTGTGGGTGACGGCGGTCATTTTCGGGCTGACTTACGGTAGCGCCGTTATCCTGGAAAAGAGCCGGCAGGGTGCGCTTACACGTTCGGAGCTGGAGCGATTGCACATCTCCATCGGCATCAATCACAGCATGGTGGAGGACCCGGCGCTTTACATGGCGCTGGGACTGAATGCTTTCTGGTTGATTGTACCCAAGCTCTTGATGGCGATGCTTGCCGTGCAGTTATACCGGCTGGTGGGGTTTTTCCGGGGAAGAGGCGGGACGAAGTCGGGCGTACGGATGGCATAACCTCCCCCGTTACAAGGGGGCGTTGCCCGAATGTCATTCTGAGCCCCGATGTTTCGGTACGAAGCATCGGGAGAACGAAGAATCTCCAGCACCTACTCAGTAGGCACGGAGACCCTTTTAGAGAAAAAGTCCAAATCACAAATTTCAATAGTCAACTCCCCCCTTTCTCCCCACCAGATGGGGTCAGGGTAACAAGGTCATTCGACTTTTGAGGCAAAGCCAAAGGGGGGATATTGTTTCCCGTGGATGGATAATAGATGCATACCTCAGGGTTGTTATAACCAGGTCGAATCGAACGGAACCGTTACGTTACTTTAGCACGTTGTTTGAGCAATGCCCTGGTAAGCTGATAATCGCTCTCGAGGTTCAGCCAGAACCGTGCTGGTATTTCGGGCATGGCTTTCTCAAGATGCAAAGCCGTCTCGGCTGTAATAGCTTTTTTACCGTTAATAATTTCATTAATCGCATTCAGTGGTCTTCCCATTCGTCTCGCCAGTTCTTTTTGCGTGATATGTCGCGCTTTGCTCTCCTCCGCGAGGTACTCCCCGGGAGGGATAGCGACATCGGGGTAAGCATCCGTCTTAGTCACCATGGTAATCCTCCACATCCAGGATTCTTACAGTGTCGTCCCGGACTTTTTCAATGATGAGCCGGTAGTTGCCCGTAAGAGCTAACGCGTATTGTCCTGTACGGTTCCCTTTCAAAGGGTGCAATCGCAACGCCTGTAACCCGTAAAGCTGGGTGAATTTATCCGTTGCCCGCAGGACAGCGAGCCTTTGAATGTACTTCCGTCCGATTGGAACACCGAAGAGCCGGCTGGCCTCCGAGATGCTCACGCTAGCACGGGCGAGCCGGTTTGACGAGTACTCGATATTCACCCTTACACCCTATGGGTAAAATATA
>JAUYDN010000088.1 GCA_030691775.1 Dehalococcoidia bacterium | reverse complement strand
GACCGCGCTCAAATACTGAAGAAATCGCTCATTTTTTCCGGCCTGGAAGAAGAAGAGATAGCCGGGCTCGCCCGACTGTGCGTGGAGAAAAAGATTCCGGCCGGTGAGTCCGTTTTCTGGGAAGGCGACCCGCCGGACTGGTTTTACCTTCTCGCGGTAGGCAAGATAAAGGTGGTCAAGCACTCCTCCACCGGTAAGGACTTCGTTATTGCATTTTTTGGGCCCGGGGAGATTTTCGGGGAGGTGGCGGTATTTGAAAACCGCCCGTATCCAGCTTCGGCGCAGGCGGTAGAGGACAGCGTGGCGCTGGGCATCAAGCGCGAAGACTTTTTAAAGTTTCTCGGACGCCGGCCGGAAGTAGCTTTGAGAATCATCAATGTGCTGGGAGGACGTTTGCGGATGGCTTCTAACCGTCTCCGCGACCTGGCAAGCGAACGTGTTGAGCAGAGACTGGCGCGGGTATTGCGGATGCTATCGGCGAGGCTGGGGAAAGAGCTTCCTTTCACGCGGCAGGACATCGCGGACATGGCGGGCACTACCATCGAGACTGCAATCCGGTTCCTCAGCAGTCTGGATGAACGCCAGATAACCCGGAGCGAGCGGGGAAAAATCATTATCCTCAACGCGCAGAAATTGAAGCTCTTGGCGGAAGGTCCACCACCGTTTTAGAAGAAAATCCCAAATTCCGATAAACAGATTCCAAACCCCGCCCCTTTTCCCCACTTGTCATCCTGGTAGAGTCCTTCCCGCCAACACTCTTGAAGAGCCTGCCCCGTATGAGCGACTTCATCGCCATCCCGATTCAGTCGGGACTTGATACGAGGACGATAGCTTGCCCTGAGCCTGTCGAAGGGAAGGCTATCAGTGTGAGGTAGGGGAAGTCATAAAAAGTTCCTCTGGCTCAGTCTTGTCCAAAATAGTTTTGCTCATCAAGTCTCTCGGACTATTACCGTGTCTCCTGACAGAACATCACCACCTTGTCATACCAGCGAAGGCTGGTATCCAGACTAAGAAACGCTGGATTCCAGATCGAGTCTGGAATGACAAGATGGGCACAGGTTTTCGTATTTAGTGGTCCTGATACAATCAGAATTTCCAACGCTACTGAATAGGCACGGAGACCCTTCGACTGCGCTCAGGGTGCTTAAGTTACAGCCGTTTGGCTATTAGCGCTTGATATTTGTTACTTTTTCCCCAGTATGATGTACATCATAGTGCGCCTATCAACCGCGCGTTATCATAAGGGTGTAATAAAGCAAGCCTAACGAGGGTGGTGAGGCAAATGTTCAGCAAATGTCCCGGTCAGGATACCATGAAACTGAGAGTGGAAGTCTACCGGTGCCCCGGTTGCCAGGGCGAGGTGGAAATCTTTTCCGATGAGACCCGCGTCAAGTGCCAGAAATGCGGTACGATGGTCTTCCGCGAAAGATTGCCTTCCTGCATCGAGTGGTGCGCATCAGCGCGGCAGTGCCTGGGTGAGGAACGCTGGAAGCAGATAATGGGTGAAGACAGGCCCGAAACCAGAGAAAAGAAAACTGAGGAGGTCAAATAATGACAGTCAGGACAGTCAGGAAAATCGTAACCATCAATGAGGAGCTTTGTAACGGGTGTGGCGCGTGCGTGCCCCGTTGCGCCGAAGGCGCGTTAAAAATAGTCGATGGAAAAGCCAGGCTGGTAAGCGAGGTCTATTGCGACGGACTTGGCGCGTGCCTTGGAGAATGCCCGGTGGGCGCCATCACCGTCGAAGAACGCGTCGCCGAAGAGTTCGACGAAGAAGCGGTTAAAGAGCACCTTGCTCATGAAGAGCACGAAGTGGACACTTTGCCTTGCGGTTGCCCTTCTGCAACAGTAACAGAATTTGAGAAACCGGAAATTCCCGTGGGCGGTTGCCCTTCTGCCCGGATTATCGACCTTCAAACACAGACAGAGGAAGGAGTCGAGGCACCTGCCGCTCAGCAACCTTCGACGTTGCGACACTGGCCCGTACAGTTGACACTCGTACCGCCGCGAGCTCCGTTCCTTAAAGATGCGGATGTCTTGCTGGCGGCGCACTGCGCGGCGTTCGCCTACGGTAGTTTCCACCAGGATTTCCTCAAAGACCGTGCCCTGCTCATTGCTTGTCCTAAGCTGGATGACGTGGATGCGCATTACAAGAAGCTGGTGCAGATAGTGGCGCACTCCGGACTGAAAAGTCTGACAGTGGCGCATATGGAAGTACCCTGCTGTTCCGGGTTGGTTTACCTGGCGCAGAAAGCGGTCGAAGACAGTGGCAAGGATATTCCTCTGAACGAAGTTACCATCGGGGTGCGCGGCGATTTGAAATCGTGAGCAATAACCAATGACCAAGGCTTGTCCCTGATTCCATAACCCGAACAGGGATACAATAACCAAAACTAATACTAACGCGTTAAATAATGATGAATCATTTGCCTTTGCGAGGAGCGGAGCGACCCCGTATCAAGTACGGGGCAGGCTGTGGCAATCTAACGCTTAATAAAACCCCCTTTTTTATCCAGAGATTGCTTCGCTTCGCTCGCAAAGACAGACTGAGAGATGTCTCAACATGTATTCAGACGTCTGTAATAATTTCCTCTTTTCAGGGTAGCGTTGCCCTAAATGTCATTCTGAGGAGAGAAGTGAACGAAGAATCTCCGACACTACTCAGTAGGCAGGGAGACCCTTTTAGAGAAAAAGTCTAAATCACAAATTTCAATAGTCAACCCCCCCCCTTCTCCCCACCAGAGGGGGTCAGGGTGACAAGGTCACTCGACTTTTGAGGCAACGCGTCCCCCTTTAGGAAAGGGGGGAAATTGTATCCTCTCCCTTCGTAAAGAGCTTGCCCCGTACTTGATACGGGGGAGATTGTGAGGGTTTTCAGTTGTTTCGCGGGAAGCTCGTTCAGGGTCTACGTTGCATTTTTATAATCCTTATACTATAGTTATGCCCAATAGAATGGCATGACGTATGTCCACTCTGGAGAAAAGGAGAATTTTATGCCTGCGAAAAAAAGTACGGTTGTCGAGACTTCCATTGGGAAACTACCGGTGGATACCGCTGGTTCGACAATCACAGGGGTGAGAATCGATGTGCAAAAGGCATACGCCGGAATCTCAGCCCTGCTACAGACCCACATCAATGACCCGCACGCTAATACCTGGAAGGAAATCAAAGCGAAAATCGATTATATCTATGAGAACCTCGACTATGCGCTGGTGACGCTGGATAAAGAGATGGGGTTTGCCACGGAGGTACAACAGCAGGTCCATAGCGGCAAGAAGGTACTCTTTAAACCCAACCTGGTGGTTCCGCACGTTATCGACCCTCTCACGCATGGTCCAGCGCCGGGGGACACGACCTGCACCGAATGGTCATTCATCGCGGCATTAATGCGCTGGTTCCATGACCGGTTAAATGTCGAGTATTCCGAAATGGCAATCGGGGATGCCGCCAGCTCCACGTCATCAACCGCCGGGTTTTTTAACCTGCATTACGCCAACGGCAGGAAAATTACTAATGAAGCTGTGTTCGAGGGCAAGAGCGGGGATTTTTACGGGGGGTGGGGTTTCTACTTCGCACGGAAATACCTGGCGGAATGCCTCCCGGCAGGTCATAAAGACGACCCGATGAACGGCTACGAAGAGAGCGTGGCTGGTAAATATATACCACCCGGCAGGGCGGGCAACCGCCTGATGATGTACGACCTCAACCGTATTAGCTCCCCTTCACGTGGGCGGACCGTGCCTGTGCCTCAGGGCGCCAATTATAAGAAGGTAACTTTACATAAAGTTATCATCGGTGGTGACCCGAAGGACCCCGAGGATATGAAAAACTATCCTGGTTGTGTGCTCGTGAACGTACCCAAATTCAAAATCCACGCCCAGGACCTGCTCACCAACGCCGTGAAGAACCTGGGCATCGGGCTTTATCCGCAGGAAGCGCCTTCCGATGACCACCCGCGCGGCACGCACTGGAAATACGCTTACCCTTTCCAGAAGATACCCGGGATGAAGACCGAGCTTCCGCACATGCCGCTGGTGGCAAAAATGGATGGGAAAAACGGTTTGTTACCCGCCCGCGATAAGAAGGGCAACTATATCCTGACCCGCACCATGGGGTTCCAGGGTACGCAGGCGGATATCATTCGGGCGACACAGAACCAGGGCGTGTACATGCTTCACGTCGTCGATGCCATCGAGGCGATAAACATCAGCCACACGGGGTCGGGGATGGGTGTACGGGTCAATGAAGGCTACGTATGGGCATCGCTGGACTGTGTGGCGCTGGACAATTTCAGTGCACGGTACTGCTTCAAGACGGTGCCGATGGCGGAAGCCCGCAAGCTCCGGCAGAAGAATGGTTGGTCCACCGAGTTCGTCCACAAGGTCCCCGTCGCTAAAGTCGAGGGCACGAATATCGTTACCACTGAAGATTATGATTCGCCGCTCTTCCGCTATAGTCTATATAAGTATTGTGAGGAGCGAGGCATCGGCAAACAGGACTACCATATCTCCGGCTGGGATACGCTGACAAAGGCACCGCTGGCATCTATCGCAGGGCATCTTGGCAAACTGGAAGACGGTAAATTCACCGAGCTGATTGAGAAAGAGCTGTGGTATAACCCGACCACGATGCTGTGGGATATGCAGAAGACGGTACTGAGCTACGCGCAGGCAGTAGATAAGCTGACCGGCACCACGCTGTATAAGGACCTGATGGATGCCTACGATGAGGACGGCGATGGCGTTATCGAATACCAGGAAGCCGGCAAACGCGGGCACTGGTCGCCGATTATGCGCGCGGGGGCATATTCAATACACCTGAGAGGCGTGGAGAAGTACGGCTATTTGAGGGGGACTTTCCTTTCCCGCGCTTTCGGATTGAAATACGGTAACAAGAGTTGGAACGCGGAGGGGCACGATTTTGCCCGTGAGTTCCGCTGGCAGGTGCTGACCGGGGTGGCGTTCCAGATGTCGCGCTTACAGGCGGATATGCCCGATATGTTCGTGCCCACGATGACGTTCGGCAACGGCAAATGGCCTAGCTGGCAGCTCGTGAATTTCCTGGCGAACGGTAATACTATCTACGGGCTGGGTTACCCGATGCGCGCCGACCTGCTATCGCTTTACGGGTATGCTTTCCAGTACGCGGACAAAACGCAGAATGACGGCACCTATACCGGCGGCACCAGCCCGGAGAGCGATGCGGATTCAGTGAATAAATACATCCGGGTGGTGAAGGATGGCGCCGAACCACTCGATTTCACGTTATATGTACCTGCCGGGTATGGCAGAATGGGTATGCAGGAAATCCCGAATGTGGTAGAGACAGATAACCCGGCGAAGGTGTTTACGGCGCGTTTCAACGGCGGGAAAGAAGTGTGGTGACGGTTTGAAACTCTGCATCTCGACCCCGGGACAACAAATTTTGTAGGGGCGACCCTCGCAGGTTGTCTCAAAACAATTGGTCTGTCATTCTGGAGGAGTCCCGATAGCATTGGGACAACGAAGAATCTGGTGGTGGGGAGGCGTTGTCTTATTCCCCCACTCTGAGATTCTTCGCTTCGCTCCAGAATGACACCCATTTCTAT
>JAUYDN010000269.1 GCA_030691775.1 Dehalococcoidia bacterium | reverse complement strand
TTATTACGTAGAGCACTAAGTACTTCTCACCCAATTCAGGGTCCAAGGTTTGTGGATAGCAGGGGTATGAGGGGGCGCAGCCCCCTCAAGAAAACCAACTCCCTTCCCCGCGGGAAGGGACCAAGGGATGGGGCGTTGTGTTTGGATTGCGCTCGCTTCTTTCATGAGAAACCTCTCTGGATTCCCCGCTCCCGCATCGGAGTGCGGGACAAGCTTCGCGGAGAATGACAAGGAATCGGGCAATCGTGGCTCTACTTGCGGGAGTCAACTATGCCGCACTACCTGAGTGTAGCCGATGGGAAGTAATCGATGCTCGGCATAATACTAATGGTCTTATAATAGTACGTATTATCCCCCTTTGAAAAGGGGGATACAGGGGGTTTTGAAATCCCTCTCAATCTCCCTTTGCGAAAGGGAGAGGTTCAGGTTTTCGGAGTCCATCTTATTATGAGACCATTAGTAACTCTAAATCCCCAGGTCTTCGCCCACCAGCACCACGTTTATTCTTCCCTTCTCGCTCGCCATCGAACCTTCAATAATGGTGGTGTAGCGGCATATGCGCCACTCGCTGTTACAATCGACGCAAACACCGGTAATAACGCACGGTAACTGCCCGAACTCCGGGCGGTGGTGTTTCAAAGCGTGTCTTTTCGCGTTGAGCGGCGCCGCTACCTCGTGTATCCTGCGCAGAGCGGCATCCAGGTCAGTGACTATTTTGTTGGCGCCGACCACCAGAATCACCTTCTCCGGACCGAAAATCACGGGCGCCACCCTGTTACCAACCGCATCGGTACTCACAATCTTTCCATCCAGGGTTATGGCATTAGCCCCGGTGATGAAAACGTCTGCGTGAAATGCCTCTTTTTGCGCCTGCCGTCTCTCTTTGCCTTTCAACACCGTCCTGCCATCGGCATCGCGCGCGAAGGCATCTATAATTACATTCTGGTTACGTTCCTTAAGTGCTTCCATGACTCCCACCTGGTCGACACTCATGGAATCCCCGCGGACTACCTTCGCTCCCTCAGGAATCATTGCCAGGACTGATGCGAGTGCCTCTGTTTTGTTTACGGCGAAAATGGCATTGATGTTCTTTTTCTGCAGGTTGGAAACAACCCTCTTGCCACGCTCTTCGTAGTACCACTTCCATTCCTGGCTTAAATCAAGCTCGTCAGTCATGCTTTATCCCTCATCAAAGCAAGCAGTCATTTCGGCGGTTCCGGCGGGTAGATTTTCTGGATAAATACCATAAAACTTTCCAGCCACCTCGTTTTCTGCTCAACAGTCCACTCCGATTCAAATGGCGGAAACTTGTCCAGCAGTTTGCCCAGTAGTTCCATATGGACTGGAATTTTATTTGTTGGTTCTGGAACTAGAACGTTTCTGGAACTTTTGGAACTACCCTTGCGGGTAGATTGCCGGGGTGGTGTACTCCGTCCCATTCTCACTCTTTTATTGATGAAGGGTGAAAGCGGTATTCCAGCATCGGTGGCGAGCGAAGTGAAGAATTTAATACACTTGCGCTGTACATCCCCCTCCACCCCGCAATTGTCACGGAAAAGCTCCTGTATCTGTGCATAGGTAGCAGTCTTGTGGTCGATGGCAGTGTTACTGAGCACGAAACCATAGGCAGATAATGCAATATCGCGGAGTTTTTTAGTGCGTTCTTCCGGCGTGGAGCGTCCATCCAGCAGAAAACGTAGATTGGGCGTGGGTTTGTTGTTGGAATCCACCAGGTTCAGGTAACGAACAGCGGACATTATCTGGGTGCCGGTACTGCCGGAGTGTAACTCATCCAGATAGCTCCGGTCGATGCGGTCGGGTACATTTTTCTGCAGTTGCTCCAGCAAATGCCGGAAGGTCACCGGTGAGATGTAAGGAGGCGTCCCTCTTCTGGCATTTTCGGCGGACATGCAGACCCTCCTGACTGATTGCCTAATTATATGCCAGAAAAAATACCAATA
Organism: Dehalococcoidia bacterium; assembly: GCA_030691775.1. Lineage (GTDB taxonomy): Bacteria > Chloroflexota > Dehalococcoidia > Dehalococcoidales > Fen-1064 > JAURWL01. The sequence goes on along the minus strand of JAUYDN010000269.1, from coordinate 3,787 downwards.
CAAGGGCAAAAAACAGCAACCAGACGGAACTATGGCACTACCGGATAACTACCCGATTCCGTTAACTTTTTCTTGCTCACTAATTCTGGAACGTTACGGAATCTTACGGAAACGGCAAGGACAATACTGGATATTAGGTTATGACAAGTTTACGATTGAATATGACCAATATATAAATCTGAAGAAAGTACGAGGGTACTACGATGTCCACCGCAACCGAATACGAAAGACCCAAAACCGGCATCATCGATTTCAACCTGAGCATCACCGAGGAGGCTTCCCCGGGTGTCCGCAGTGGTAGTTCGCCAGGTGGTTTTCTCGCCGAATGCTACCTGGGACCCGGTGATAGCCGCAACAGCGAACCGCACGACAACTGGCACATTCACTACCGCGATTAACAGTCTTTCATTATATATTATTTGAGGAGGAAGCAACACATATATGAAGAGAACGAAGGTTACGGGTATCGACGTTGGCACCACCAAGGTGTGCACCGTAATGGGTGATATTGACGAAAAGAACAACGCCCGCGTAATGGGGGTTGGCATCGCCCCGACCCGGGGTCTGGCTAAGGGTATGGTCGTCAATTTGAACGAAGCCCGGGAATCTATCCGCGAGTCGGTGCGAAGGGCAGAACGCACCGCCGGCTACAAGGTGGAGTCAGCTTACGTGGGTGTGACCGGCAGGCATATCAGCTCGGTGAACAATCGCGGCGCTATCGCTATTGCCCGCAACGACCGCCTGGTGCGCGCTGAAGACCTGAAAAGGGTCATGGAAGTGGCACGCTCTGTAGAAATACCGCGAGACCAGAAAGTCCTTCACGTCATCCCGCGCGCCTATTCCGTAGACGGACAGGGTGGCATAAAGAACCCGGTGGGTATGCATGGCTTCCGACTGGACGTGGAAACCCACATTATTACTGCCGCGGTGACCAGCATTCAGAACCTGACAAAGTGCATCCGCAGTATCGGCATTGAAATCGAAGACCTCATCCTGGAACCGCTTGCCAGCGCCGAGGCAGTCCTCGCTCCGGAAGAGAGACTGGACGGCGTCCTGCTGGCGGATATCGGCGGGTTTACCACCGATGTGGCAGTTTTCAAGGATAACGCCATTTGCCACACCTCGATTCTACCCGTCGGCGGTTACCAGATTAGCCGGGACATCTCCATCGGCCTGGGACTGACTTATGAAGCCGCCGAGGATATCAAGAAGAAGCACGGCAATGTGACACCGATGGGAAACGCCGAAGCCATCGAAGACCGGACAATTAATATCGGTCAGCAGGCAATCTCCCTGAACGACCTGGGTGAAATCATCCGTGCCCGTGTCGACGAGCTAATCCGTCTTATCGTCATGGAACTGCCGCAAAAAGACTATGCCCGCTTCATCCCCTCCGGGCTGGTACTGACTGGCGGCGGTGCCAATCTGGGCGGCATCATTGACATGGCGCGTGACATCACCCGTTTCCCGGTGAGACTGGGCACGCCGGTCAACCTGCCGGGTGTCTCCGATGCCCTGTGCGACCCGGCATATGCTACGAGTGTTGGACTCCTGCTCTGGCGCACCCGGAACAACAATGCCCAGACCCACCATGCTAAGGGAGGCTTGCGCGGGCTCATCTCGCCGGTACTCCGCCTTTTCCGCTAGATGTATTTTCCCGGACCGGCCGCGGACAGCGTGCCGTCTGAGATAAAGGAGAGACGTATATGTCAAAGACTAATTTTGTCCCCACCGGGGCAAAGATAAAGGTGGTAGGTTTGGGTGGAGCTGGCTGTAATGCCATCAACAGGATGGTCCGCGAACAAATCCGCGGCGTTGAATTTATCGCTATGAACACCGATGTTCAACAGCTGGCATTCACAGAAGCGGCGGTGCGCATACAGCTCGGGGAGCGTTTGACGCGCGGTATGGGCGCCGGCGGCGACCAAGCGGTTGGTATGAAAGCCGCCGAGGAAAGCCGCGACCAGATAAAAGAGGTACTCTCCGGTGCCGACATGGTATTCGTGACTGCCGGTATGGGCGGCGGTACGGGTACCGGGTCGGCACCGGTTGTTTCTGAGATCGCCAGGCAAGGCGGGGCTTTGACCATCGCTATCGTTACCAAGCCCTTTAGCTTCGAAGGCAATCACCGCCGTAAGACCGCCGAAGCCGGCATTGAGAACCTCCAGGAAAAAGTGGATACCCTGGTCCTCATCCCCAACGACCGCCTGCTCCAGCTCTGCGACCAGAAGACATCTGTCGATGGTGCCTTCAAGGTGGCTGACGAGGTGCTCCACCACGGCGTGCAGGCAATCGCCGAGGTTATTACCGTTCCGGGTCTCATTAACCTGGACTTCGCAGATATCCGCACCATAATGAAAGACGCCGGGCCCGCCTGGATGTCCATCGGTAAAGGTACGGGACCCAACCGCGCGCTGGATGCCGCCAAACAAGCACTCGCCAGCCCTCTGCTGGATGTTTCCATGGAGGGCGCGAAAGGCGTGCTCTTCAACATCACCGGCGGTTCATCCCTCAGCCTGTTCGAGGTCAACGCCGCCGCGGAAGTCGTCAAACACGCTGTCGACCCGGACGCCAATGTCATCTTTGGCGTGGCACTGGATAGCAACATGAACCAGGAGGTACGCCTGATACTTATCGCCACCGGGTTCGCCGGCATGTATGGCACCAATAGCGCCCTGCGCGAGAGGGAACTAACTAAAGTGCTCAAGAACCTGAAGACGGAAGAGCAACTCGATACGCCGTCTTTCCTGAGACAGCGTGATATCCTCAAAGCGCGTCCGATGCCCGTGGTGGAGACAAGGCGTTAACACCGGCAAAAGCTCAATCGACACGCTATTAAATTCCTGGTACCAGGCTCCGTTTGCCTGTACCGTTGAGGAGGATATATGATTACCGCACAGACAACCGGTAAGGACAGTCTGTGTCAATTGATAGATGAATACCATGATAACCCCTATTGCCTCGAGCTAATCCAGTTCTTCGGCTGGCACCCGGGTACCCGTTTCAGCGAGCTGGCAGTCCTCCACGCGCTCAGTGTTGCCGGCGAACGGCGTTATATCGTCAAGGCACTGTGCCAGCTGGTTGACAAAGGCATGGTGAAAACGTATAGTGAAAATGGCATCGGTCTCTTCTGCCTGACCGACGATGAGTCAGTACGGCAAGCCGTGCTGGATATCGCCCGGCTGGACTGGAATCAGTGGCAGAGGATGTTACAGCAGAGCTATTCCCGCATCCGGGGTTATTCGACACAGCCTGTTGTTACCAATGCCTAGAACGTGGAGAACACAATGGGGAGAAAGCAAGATAAAGCACAGCAGAGAAAGACCTACAAGGATATGTTCAAGGGCGTGAAGCATGGTCACGGCGGCCGCTCTATCCGTAAGAAGGACGAAGCCGCGCTGGGCAAGTAGTCTGTAAGCTCTCAAACTATTAGTTTCGTAAACAGAGACGACCGGGCAAGGTTCCCAATAACCGGTCGTCTTTTGTTGTCCCCCAAAGACCGTAGGGGCGAGGCTCGAACCTCTATCAACCGTAGGGGCGAGGCTCGACCGTAACCAGATACCGGGTATCGTGCTCGACCAGCCTACCAACCGTAGGGGCGAGACTCGACCTCTACCAACCCGTAGGGGCGAGGCTTGACCTCGCCCTTTGGGCGACCTCAAGGAGCTTGTCTCATTAATATCATTCCCGATACTAACAAGGATAGAAATGGGTGTCATTCTGGAGCGAAGCGAAGAATCTCAGAGTGGGGGAATAAGACAACGCCTCCCCACCACCAGATTCTTCG
>JAUYDN010000216.1 GCA_030691775.1 Dehalococcoidia bacterium | reverse complement strand
GGGTGTCATTCTGGAGCGAAGCGAAGAATCTCAGAGTGGGGGAATAAGACAACGCCTCCCCACCACCAGATTCTTCGTTGTCCCGATGCTATCGGGACTCCTCCAGAATGACAGACCAATTGTTTTGAGACAAGCTCCTTGACCTCGCCTAACGCTGGAGCCTGACCGTGCCTGGGTCAGGGCGACCTCAAGGGTCGCCCAAGCCTGGCGTGAACGTAGGTATTGCATTCCGCATGCGGACCAACGGTGATGCCTAATGTGCGGCACATTCCCGCCTTGTTGTAGGCACAGCTTGCCATGTTGCATTTCGAGATTACGGTCATATTCATTTCCGTCACCTCCAATTCCTGGAATCTACTGTACCCATAGTATAATCAACCGTTTAATATTCAAGAAATACGTAAACGTACCTGATTATGTTTGCTGGTATACTGGACACGAACTTGAAAGTACGTTAATATTCGTTGTTAGAGTTAACAAATGCAGAAACCAATGAGACTCCGCTTGGCTGATTCGATATCCAATATCTTCAGTCCGTTTCTAATCACTGCGGTCACGGTCCTCCTGCTGGCTTTCAGGTCTGAGTTGGAGCCTGCCAGGGCATTAGTGTGGGCGTTTATCGTTGTCGCCATCAGCGTATTACCGATATTGGTAGCTTTAGCTTTGCTTGTACGTGCCGGCAGGCTGGACAGTTTATTTGCCAGCATCCGTAAGCAAAGGACCGAAGTATATGTAATCGGTATCGCCTTTACTGCGGCGGACTATGTGATTTTGCGGTATACGAATGCGCCTGCGATTTTCATGGCGGCGCTGGGCACGGCTCTGCTCGGCCTGGCAGTCTTCATGTGCATCAATTTCTGGTGGAAAATCAGTGTGCATACTGCCTTCGCAGGCGCAATGGTGACGGTCTTGATAATTTTTTATGGGTGGTGGGGACTGATTGTCGCGCCGCTGGTGTTCTTTATCGGCTGGGCGAGAATTGCGCTCAAAGAACACACGCTGGCACAGGTAGCGGTGGGCGCGGTGCTGGCGTCGGCGATAGGGCTGGTGGGATTCAACCTGTTCGGATATGTGTAATCTATAGCAAGGCAAGCTATTGAAAACTGATTACTGATTACTAACGCCTGATGTCTCCCGGCTCTCATCTTTCCCCGTCTGCTTTTTCATTACCCTGGCGATTTCCCCCGGATTCGTGGTGGAAAAGACAATTTCCTTGATTCTGCCGGTGTTCAGCTGGAGCCGTACCCGCGGCTTGCCGATAACCGCATAGGAGGAGTACCAGCCGTGCTTCCCCAGCCGTATATTCCAACCCCCGGAACCGGTCAGGTGACGTTCGGTGACAATGCGGTAAGATTCGACATCTGTCCATGAAATAAACCTTTGAATCCTGCCGAACCTGATAACAATGCCCTGGTAGGTGAAGATGAGATTGAGATTGCGGAAGTTAGAGACAAAATATGCCAGTCCGCCCATGATGAGGAACTCGAAAAGGAAGAGCCAGCCGAGCGCCGGCTCGTTATCGATTGGAGCGATGGTGACGTGGTATACCAGCAGACCGAACATGCCACCGGCGATTATCCCCAGAAAGATAGCCAGGAAAGTCATAAAGGGGAATGGCATTTTTTCTTGATAAAGCGCGTCAAATTCCATGGTGTCACCAGTTTAGCGCCTCCCCGCGGCCCTGTCTACCGTATTTTCACCCGGCTGCGGCGGGGCGCATGCGGGCAAAAAGCCATTCCGCCCATTTCTGAACACCCTCACCGGTAGTACAGGAGACCGGGAAAATCTCCACCTTTGCGTTGATAGCTTTTATAGCCTTTGTAAATGCTTCGAGGTTAAACTTGACATAGGGCAAGAGGTCGGTCTTGTTGATGATGACGGCGTCTACTGTGGTGAACATCAGCGGGTATTTGAACGGCTTATCGTCACCTTCCGGCACGCTGGCAACCAGCGCCTTCATATGCTCGCCGAGGTTGAACTCCGCCGGGCAAACGAGATTACCCACGTTCTCGATGAGCAATAATTCGATGCTTTTCAACGGCAGGTTGTTCAGGGCGTTCTGAATCATGTTGGCGTCAAGGTGACATTCACCGCCGGTGTTGATTTGTACCACCGGCACGCCTTCCTTGCCTACCAGTTCCGCGTCTACGGTAGAAGCGATATCGCCTTCGATGACACCCACCTTCAGCTTACTCCGCAACGTTTTTATTGTCTGGAGCACGAGGCTGGTCTTGCCCGCGCCTGGAGAAGCCATGATATTGACGGCAAAGATACCATGTTGTTCCAGCAAGGCGTGGTTTTTACGCGCGATTTGTTCGTTCGCCCCGAGAATATCCTTTAGCACCTTTATTTCCATGTTTTTACCGGCTTTCTCACTCTCCCCGTTGGGGATATGAACACCGTAAGATTATTCTTGTCATTCTGGAGGAGTCCGTCTCCCCAATACTACGAAGGACGACAAAGAATCTCAGGATGGGGTGGCAAAAGCATTACCGACTGGCGAAAGTCACGACCTCACCGAGAAATTACGACTCCATTTTCATGCTTAGTGGTGCCGATGTAATCGGCATGACCGATTCCAGCCCCGTATCAGAGTACGGGGTAAACTCCGGCTGGAATCCAGGCGAAATATAAGTAGGGTTGGAGCTTGGAGCTTGTCTCATTAATATCATTCCCGATACTAACAAGGATAGAAATGGGTGTCATTCTGGAGCGAAGCGAAGAATCTCAGAGTGGGGGAATAAGGCAACGCCTCCCCACCACCAGATTCTTCGTTGTCCCGATGCTATCGGGACTCCTCCAGAATGACAGACCAATTGTTTTGAGACAAGCTCCTTGACCTCACCCTTTCATTTGGGCGACCTCAAGGGTCGCCCCTACAGATACCGCTTTTATCAACTTAGCACTGCCCGGGTCAGCAAATCCTCGGTAGTGGTTCTCCTGCCAGCATATCCACGATGCGGGTCGAGCCGAAGGCGGTCTTCATCACCACCTACCCAGGGTGTTCCGTTATGACTTCTCCGATGATGGCGGCATTTCGACCGTACGGGTTACGCTTCACCGCCTCTAAAACAATATTAACATCTGCGGGATAGGAAGTTTATGAGCAATGTTCTTAAATCAGAAGTGGACCAGGGGGGATTCGAACCTTAAGATACGACTTGTTGGAAATCACCGGGTTCAATTTTATTTAGACGGAGTCGATGTCAATATTTCCCGTTTCCGCTCCAGGATGTTCTTCAGGTACTGTCCCGTGACAGATTCCGCTACCTTCACTATCTCTTCAGGCGTGCCGGTGGCGACCACATAGCCGCCCTTCTCCCCCGCCCCCGGTCCCAGGTCGATAATATGGTCGGCGTTCTTCATCACGTCCGGGTGGTGCTCGATTACAACCACGGTGTTACCGGCATCCACCAGCCTTTGAAGCACCCGCAACAACGCGGCAACATCATCGAACGAGAGTCCGGTAGTCGGTTCGTCAAGAATGTAGAGCGTCTTGCCGGTGGCGCGCTTTGCCAGTTCTGTTGCCAGCTTCACGCGCTGTGCTTCACCGCCGGAAAGTGTCGGCGCCGGTTGCCCCAGCCGTATATACCCCAACCCCACGTCATTGAGCGTCTCCAGCTTCTTCTTTATCTGCGGAAAGTGCTCGAAAAACGCGAGCGCCTGCTCGACCGTCATATCGAGCACCTCGGCGATGTTCTTATCCTTGAATTTTATCTCCAGCGCCTCCCGGTTGTAACGTTTCCCTTTACACACCTCGCAGGGCACAGTCACGTCGGGCAGGAACTGCATTTCGATTTCGATGTAGCCCTCGCCACGGCAGGCTTCACAACGTCCGCCCTTGACGTTAAAAGAAAACCGTCCCGGTGCATAGCCTCGGACCCTGGCTTCGGGTACGGAGGCGAAAAGTTCACGGATGGGTCCGAACGTGCCCGTGTAGGTCGCCGGGTTACTGCGCGGTGTCCTGCCGATGGGCGATTGGTCGACATCGATGACCTTATCGATGTATTCCACTCCGAGCACTTCATCACAGTCACCGGCCCGTTCCTTACTGCCGAAGAGCTTCTGCGCCAGCTTGCGGTAGAGAATATCATCGATGAGTGTGCTCTTACCGCTACCGGAGACTCCGGACACGCAGACGAACTTGCCCAGCGGTATGCGCACATCGACATCTTTAAGGTTATTCTGACGGGCGCCTTTGATAAGCAGTTCGCCGCCGTTTCCCTTGCGCCGTTTTTTCGGGACGGGTATCTCTTTCCTGCCGCTCAGGTACTGCCCGGTGATAGACTCCTCGCACCTCATAATATCGTCGATATTACCCGTAACAATAATTTTCCCGCCGTGCTCACCGGCGCGTGGTCCCATATCGATAATGTGGTCGGCAGTGCGCATCACAGCCTCATCATGCTCCACTACCAGGATGGTATTGCCGAGGTCGCGCAGGCGTTTCAGGGTCTCGATAAGGCGGTGACTGTCCACGCTGTGCAGACCGACGGTCGGTTCATCACAAATATAGAGCACGCCCATCAGCCCACTACCTATCTGGGTGGCAAGGCGGATACGCTGGGCTTCGCCGCCGCTGAGTGTGGCGGCAGGACGGTCGAGACTCAGGTATTCGAGTCCGATGTCCCGCAGAAACGCGAGCCGCGACTGAATTTCCTTGATAATCTGGTGGGCAATCATCTGCTCACGGGCGCTCAACACAGGCTTGTCATCTTCCGCCGTCCCCGATGCCAGACGGGATACCCACGCGATATTCTGCGAGACTGGCATACCGCAGACATCGATAATATTCTTATCCCCGACCGTCACTGCCAGTGCTTCAGGTTTAAGACGCTTGCCGTTGCACGTAGGACACGCGCGGGTGACCATGTACTTCTCCATCTCGGCGCGGGAGTATTCGGACTCCGTCTCGCGGTAGAGTCGCTCCATGCGCGGAATAACCCCCTCCCACCCCTCGGAGTACTCCCTGACCTGCCCGAAACGGTTGCGGTAACGGTGGCGTTCCCCCTCCCCAAAAAGTACCAGGTCGAGCTGTTGCGGGGTGAGGTTCTTAATGGGAGTGTTGAGAGAGAAGCCCTCCCGCCGCGCCGTTTCCTCAAGACGGTAGAAGTACCAGAATTGCGTCTGGTAAGGCTTGATAGCGCCCTGGGAAATAGAGAGCATCCGGTTGGGAATGACCAGGTCCGTGTCGATTTCCAGCTTGAACCCCAGCCCGGTGCAGGCAGGACAGGCGCCGTGGGGACTATTGAAACTAAATGTCCGCGGAGCGATTTCTCCCAGGCTCAGCTCGCAGTGGACGCAGGCAAAGTGCTCGGAGAAGAGCAGTTCGTCACCATCGATAATTGAAATAAGGACAATTCCCGCTCCCAGCTTCAGCGCGGTCTCCACCGAATCGGCGAGCCGACTCTGACTATCGGACTGCCCGATGACAAGCCGGTCCACCACCACCTCGATGTTATGCTTCCTGTTCTTGTCCAGTTGCAGTTGCTCGGAAAGCTCGTGGATAACCTTGTCAACGCGCACACGCACATAGCCCTGTTTGCGCAGGTCATCGAAGACGGACTGGTATTCACCCTTGCGGTCGCGCACCAGCGGCGCCAGCACCAGGATACGGCTCCCGACCGGTAGACCTTTGACGGCATCCACAATCTGTTCGACGGTCTGGCTGGTGATTTCCCGTCCGCACCTGGGACAGTGCGGGTGCCCCACGCGCGCGAAGAGGAGCCGCAGGTAATCGTAAATCTCGGTGATGGTTCCCATTGTAGAGCGCGGATTGCGTCCCGGGCATTTCTGGTCGATGGAGATTGCCGGGCTTAACCCCTCGATGTAATCGACGTCCGGCTTCTCCATCCTGCCGAGGAACTGGCGGGCATAGGCGGAAAGCGACTCCATGTAGCGCCGCTGGCCCTCGGCATATATGGTATCGAACGCCAGTGAGCTTTTTCCCGAGCCGCTAACGCCGGTAATGACGACCAGCTTGTCCCGGGGTATGACTACATCGATGTTCTTAAGGTTGTGCTCGCGGGCGCCCTTGACGATGATTGAATCCAGAGGCATAACAGAACCCTTCCCGTTAGATTTTAACATATGAGGCTTAAAATATGCTCAGGAAGGTGATTTTAGCAGATTTGTAATTAGTAAATGTCAAACCCCTGGTGGAGTGTCTCAATAACAGCTTTACAATTCTGAATAAAAGATGCCAGTTCTTTCACAGCGCCTCATCCCCCCGCATCAAGTGCGGGGGCAGGCTCTTGCCCCTTCTCCGCAGAGAAGGGGAAGAACTATTTTGAGAGGGGCTGACGCCCCTCTCAACTCCCTTGTGCAAGTTGGCAGTCATCTTGTTTTCCCACCGCTTTGCCACCATCATTTTCATATTTCGTCCGTGGCACCACACTCCATGTGTAATTGTCAAGTTATTTCGGAGACACTACACTAGCCAAATCCCAATATCCCCTTGCTCTTTGGCTACCCAAGGGTGACCACCTTGTCCGAATCAGAAATCATCTCGACCAATTGTGCCATGGTTGAGACGGGACATACACCGGCTGCCTGGTGCCTCACTTTGAGACAAGTGCCACAAGCCAGTAGCTTACCCCCGCTGTCCAGAAAGTCAGATAAGGCTCCAGAAACATCAAAAGTCTTATCATTAATATTCTCTATTTCCACACCGCTCCCTAGAAGGAACAGGCTAACCTCATTTTTAGCTTCGAGGGCTTTACTGCCCAAACGTAGCGCATTCCATACAGTCTCCGGCATATTGGTATTTAGAACGATACCCCATTTCACTTCTTGACCTCCAGAGATGTGTTCAGCTTTACCTTCTCGGTGAGGGCGAAGACGGCGGGGCACCTTTCATAAGCGAGTTTTTCAATCTCCTCCAGTTTTTCCGGAGGGGCGTCGCTCTCGACGGAGAGGGCGATGCGAATCTCCTCCATTACCGGTTCTTTTGATAAGCCGAAAACCCGGGAGAAGTTCAGATTGCCTTCAAGTCTGGCAGTAAGCTTCCGCAGCTCGATACCCATCTGGCTGGCTACAGCAGCAAAGGTAGCTGTGTAACAAGCGACAAGGCCAAAGAAGCAGTAATGCAGTGGCCCGGGGCGTGTGCCGCCTCCACCCAGGTTTTTCGGCTGGTCCGCCTCCATTACCACCTTGCCACCTTCGAAACTCACCTCTGCCCTGAATTGGGGGCTGCCTTCCTTGAGAAGCCACTCACCTTCAATTTTCTGTTGCCGTTTGACTTTGGATTTGTCGGTTTGCGCTTCTTTGACTACCTGTTCCAGCGTGCCCACATTGACGTTATTTAAGACTGCCATTAGTATCCTCCCCTTAGCTTGTTTTACCCTGAATCAGCGCCGCATCCTGCCTGATTTGTTCGAAGAGCATTTCCCGCATCATATCGAAGCACCGAATCAGCTTGGGATTGGCGATGCGGTAATAAACCATGTTCCCTTCTTTCCGCGTGAGCAGAACGTGACGCTCTTTCATCATCGACAGGTGTTGTGACAAATTACCCACGGTCAGTCCCAATTTCTGCGATAGTTCAGTAACGCTCATTTCCCCATCTCGCAGGACGTTTATCACCTCCAGCCGCTTGGGGTGGGAAAGGACCTGGCACATCTCGGCATGATATTCATAAATTTGCTCTTCCATCGCATCCCCTGTTTATAATTTTAGATAATTATTATATTCTATATCTATATAATTCTATAATACCCCAACTCTCGGGTGCTGTCAATAGCCG
>JAUYDN010000236.1 GCA_030691775.1 Dehalococcoidia bacterium | reverse complement strand
TCACGGCTATCAGGGTACCGCGCCCTTTCCCTTTGCCGTAAACGAGTTGCCAGTAGGCGACAAATGCCAGGAGAAACCCGATGGCTATCAGATACCCGATTGACTTGGTGATAGTCATGTATTCCAATATACTATTCATTGTCTCCTCCTGAGCCAGACTTGTTGGAACGACCAGGAAAATCTCAAACTCAAATCACCGAAATCTCTTTACGTTTTTTTATGGTCTTTCATCCCGTTGCGACGCTTGATGGTCCATCCTATCGCTACAGCTCCCCCGATAACGCCCACGCCAAGCCAGCTCCAAAGCGCTGGTTGCGACCAGGACGGTATTATCCTGGAGACCGCCGCCGGGAACGCCGGCTCCGGTGGTGCGGGGACCGGTACAAGCTTCGGCTGGAGATACCATTCCGGTTTCGCATTCGGCGGGAAAGCAGGCAACTTGCCATCGGCGACTGCCCGCACGTACCAGTCCGGGAAAGTATTCTCATCATAAAGTGGATAATCCTCCACCTGCGGATTTTCCGGCAGACCGTGGACGGCAGGTTTCTCCATGAGGACATACATAACGTGCAATCCATTCAGCTCTGTTTCTCCATAAAGGGAGGCTTTCGGGTGGGCGGCTTTGATGGCGTTTACCCTGGCTTTTCCTTTTGCTACCAGTCCCTCACGGTCACCGAACTGCAAAGCGCCCGGCGGACAGGTCTTGACGCAGGACGGGGTTAACCCGTCTTCCAGGCGGTCTTTACACAGTACACACTTGAAAGCGACTTGCCTGGGGGTGCCGAGTTCCACTGCGATTCTGGGTGATATGTTATGCCTGCCCAGCACCGGCGCCTTGAAAGGACAAAATTCCTCACAACGGCCGCACCCGATACATCTCTCCCGGTCGATGGTGACAGAGCCGTTTTCCTCATAAGTACGGGCGAAGGTCGGACATACCCAGACACAGACTGCGCTCGAGCAATGCATACAGGCGTGCCGGGTGAAGAGCCAGTTTATTTTCCCATTTACGCTGGTTTCTCTAAACCTGAGCCTGTTCCAGGTGCTTGCAGAAAGGACCGGCGGATTTTCATAGGTGCCGCGGTTAATGGTGGATTCCGCCGGTAGTTCCCACCATTGCTTACAGGCTACCTGACACGCCCGGCAGGCAATACACCTGGTAGTGTCGAAAAGAATTGCCTTTTCTGCCATAGCTACCTCCGTTTAATCACCAAACACCAAGATACAAACACCAAACAAATAACAATTCCCAATGACCAACTATCAAGAAGACTCTTTTCTTTTTTCCCTGTTCCTTGTATCTTGTATCTTGTATCTTGGTTATTCGCCCTAGGCTCTCCTTATGTTGACCAGGAAAGCCTTGTATTCAGGTATCGTCGTGTTAGCATCCCCGATATATGCTGTCAATATATTGGCGCTGTCTCCCGTGGCTAATCCCATATAACCGTAATGCCAGGGAAGTCCGATGGTGTGGACCACTTTCCCGTCAATTAACATCGGTTTCAGACGTTTTGTGACCATTGCTACCGCGTTTATCTGCCCCCGCGCTCCTTCCACGACCACCCTGCTGGCGTTTTCGATACCCTTCTCGGCGGCGAGCTCTTCGTCAATTTCTACGAACATCTCCGGCATCAATTCCACCAACCACGGCAAGTTCCGGGTCATGGCTCCGGCCTGCCAGTGCTCGGAGACGCGGTAGGTGGTAGCAACATAAGGGAATTTGTCCGGTGTGCCCTGCTCCTGGGGACGCCATACCCTGGCGGCCGGGTTGAACTGGATGTTCGAGAACACATTCTTCGCCGGTGTTTCCCACGGTTCGTAATGCTCGGGGAACGGTCCGTCAGCCATACCCATTCCAAAGAGCCGTGCGGCGCCTTCCGGTAGCATGATGAACGGGTACAGGTCCGGTCCCCGTGTACCGAAACCATCGATAACATCTCCGGTCCATTTCTTGCTAGCCGCGTCCCATTTCACTACCGGCCGCTTCGGGTCGAAGGGGTTTCCGGTAAGGTCGACTGACGCCCGGTTATAAATGATGCGGCGGTTTACCGGCCAGCACCACGCCCAGTTGGAATACAAGCCGATGGTCGAGTTGTCCTTCGGGTCACGGCGCGCCATCAGGTTGCCGGTCTCGTTGTAGCTACCACAGTAAAGCCAGTTGCCAGAGGAGGTCGTACCATCGTCTTTTAACGTCAGGAAGTTCGTCATTAGCTTGCCGGTGTTGAGGTCATAGCCATTGATTTCCTTCGCGACCCGGTTAGGGTCCGGATGTTCACCGTAGTCCCAGGTAAGCTTTGTGATGGCATCTGCGTTGGGGCCACCTTCCCGGGCATAGAGTTCTCTCACTTTGCTCATCATGTGGGCCATTATCCACAGGTCGTCTTCCGCGTCTCCGGGTGGGTCGATGGCTTTGTAGCGCCACTGCGCCCAGCGTCCGCTGTTGGAAACACTTCCTTCCTTCTCATAAGAGGCACAGGCGGGTAGCAGGAAGACCTCGGTCTTTATGGTCTTCGGGTCGACTCCGGGACGCTTCCAGAAAGCGGCTGTTTCCGTCTCCCACAGGTCGACATCCACCAGCCAATCGAGCTTTTCCAGGGCTTTCCGTTCGGCGTTGGAGTTGGGCCCACCCACCGCCGGATTTTGCCCCAGCGCGAGCAAGCCTTTAACGATGCCCTTATCCATCGCCTCGAACAGGGCAATGAACGAGTAGTTACCCCCGGCTTGAATTTTGGGCAGGTATTGATAGCCGAACTCGTTGTCTTTGGTAGCGGCGGCGCCATACCAGGCTTTAAGCAGACTGACAGCATACTTGGGTTGATGCTGTTTCCAGTTTCCACTCCTGGGGTCGCTGGTCTTCGTGGTAATTGATTCGAGGTATTTAGCAAGTGTGGGATGGGCAGTGCTCTGAATGGGCAAATAACCCGGTATATACTGGAATAGCAGAGCATGGTCGGTAGCGCCCTGCACGTTTGACTCACCACGCAAAGCGTTGATGCCGCCGCCGGCGATTCCGACATTCGCTAGCAGTAATTGAATAATCGCATATGCGCGCACGTTCTGGCTACCCACGGTATGCTGTGTGGTCCCCATGGCGTAAAGGATGGTGCCCGCCCTGTCTTTCCGCCCGGATAAAGCAAACGCCTGGTAGACCTCGACCAGCATATTTTCCGAGGTGCCGGTGACCCTGGAGACTGTGCTCAAATCGTAACGTGCGTAATGCTTTTTCAGAAGCTGAAAGACACAGCTTGGGTCGGCAAAAGTCCTGTCCAGTTTCGGAATTCCTTTGTCATCCGGCTGGTACTGCCAGCCTGATTTATCCTTGTAGCTCCTGGTAGAGGCATCATACCCGGAGAATAACCCATCGCTGAAACTGTATTTTGTATTTATCAGCCAGCCGGCATTGGAGTATTCCCGCAGGTATTCCATATTATAGTTTTGCGGATTCTTTTCTATATCTTCGACGATATACTTGACCATGCCACCCAGGAAGGCAATATCAGTGCCGGGCCGGATTGGTGCATAAATATTGGCTTTCGCCGAGGTGCGCGTGAACCGGGGGTCGACATGGATGAGGACCGCGCCCTTTTCCATAGCTTTAGTGACCCAGTAGAAGGATATGGGATGGTTCTCAGCGGCGTTGGAGCCCATGATGAAGATTACATCGGCATTACCGATATCGCTCCAGTGATTGGTCATTGCCCCGCGACCGAAACTTTCCGCCAGACCGGCGACAGTGGCGGAATGTCATATGCGTGCTTGAGTTTCCGTGTACACCAGACCGAGGCCGCGGTTCATCTTGGTGATAAGATAAGCTTCCTCGTTGTCGTGGGCAGAACCACCGAGCTGGGCGATCGCTTCGGTGCGGTTGACAGTGATGCCATCCTTGTCTTTTTCAATAAAATTAGCATCCCGAGTCTTTTTAATTCGTTTCGCTATCTCTTCCAGCGCCCAGTCCCAGGACTTCTCCTGCCATCCGGCGCTCCCCGGAGCACGGTAGAGGACCCTGGTAATTCGCCTGGGATTGGTCTTACCGTCCACCGTTCTAATCTGGTAAAGGGATTGGGCTTTAGAACAGAGCGCGCCACGGTTGATTGGGTGGTCGGGGTCACCTTCGATACTGATGACGTTGTTACCGTTAGCATTCACCACGATGCCACACCCGCCGGCGCAATAAGCGCAGATACTAGTTTTTTCCCCGATTCGCTTACTGAGTATAATCGGCGGCGCATTGGATGCGAACGCTTTTTCAGTTCCGGTACCCCCGAGAACAAAGGCGCCTGCCGTTATGGCTGCCCCCGCTTTCAGGAACTCTTTACGGGTTAGCTCCATGAGCACCTCCTTCTAAATTGAGCATTCTGCTATAAGCTTTCAGTGTTCGGCTTCCGGCAGGTAATGGAGCCGGAGCTGATGCCTGACCGCCGATAACTTGATGAGTTGAGCTTTGAGTTAACATGGTCATGGAATTTTCACCTGCTATTATGAACCAGAAACATCTTAAACAGCAGGCAATTTCATCCCAATATCACCGGTCAGAATAACCCAGATTGTCGGGTAATAATATCCCAATCATCGCTAAATAAAGTCCCATGCGGCAAGCCCATATCCGTAATTCCGGCGTTTTCATGCTGATTTTTCAGCCTGACCGGGAGATATTTGGCAGAGTAAGACCCTATAAACGTGTTATCTGAGGAACAATAGATGAAACATAAAATGTCCTGGTAGCGCAGGCGGCCGTTACACCCTGCCTGGAGTATAAATACCCGCTTTCCCCACTGTTTTTCCCTAAAAAATGGGTGGATTCCCATGGCAAGGATGTGAAGTAGTCCATTGTAGGAATATGCGCATGCGACTAAACTGCGTAATAACGGCAAAATGTTCCACTTGAATCAGAGACTTTCGGGTGAAAAACGATTGTGAGGGAGGCGGGCAAGATGAAACGAGTAGGATATGCAGGTTTGTTCTTTCTCGCCGGGCTCGTGTTTCCCGTTTTGATATGGGTAGCCGCAGTGGTGGCGGTTAGAAAAATACTTATAGCAAGACGTGAGCTACGGTCGACAGTTCGCGCCATTTCTAATGTTGAGCTGGACTACGCTTCCGATGACATCGCGGTTAGGGGAAAATGGGTTCCCGGAGCTTAGTCCCGGGGCTTCTCACCACCTGTATTGTCAATTGTCGATGTAGCTGTTTGACGCGAGGATATTATTCGCATTAGCTATCATGTTGGCACAAACCGAATGGTGGCACAGGCGTCCCTGCCTGTGCGGCTTTTCTCCATCAAACCGCCATCATGTTCGCACAACCGAATTAGAGTGAATAATATCGGAATATATTCGTAAAGGAAATCATATCAATCCATACCATCCCACTTCGTTGGCTATTTTTTTTAAGCTCTTCCCCGACCACTGTTTGTCAGGTTTGAACCATATTCATCCTTGATTCTTTATGTTTCCTGAGACCCAAGTTCTACAGTCAGCAATATTTTTGAAGCTAATTTTTAAGCTACCTTACTAAAATCCCCGACCGTAAGGTCGTGGGATGGAGTTCTCCCTGCATCTTCCCCTCCTCCTCAAGATGCAGGGCAACGAAGTTGAGACAGTGAGAACCCCGACCGTAAGGTCGTGGGAAGTTTATCTGGATACCAGCTGTGCCCCTTACCGCAACAGCTTTCAGGTTTTTGGAGCCCATCACCGTCCCCAGCCCGTTCCTGCCGGCGGCGTCATGCAGGTCGGTAATAAGGTTGGCGAACTTAACCAGGTTTTCCCCGGCAATGCCGATACCGATGATCCTGATTTTGAGGTCATTGTTTTCTTTCCTGATCTGTTCCTGGGTTTCTTTCAGACCTTGCCCCCACAACTTACTGGCATCTTTTATCTCGATTTTGCCGTCCTTGATGAAGACGTAGTGGAGTGTCTCAATAACAGCTTTACAATTCTGAATACTTGTACCTGGCCAAGTACAGGTAAAAGATGCCAGTTCTTACACAGCGCCTCATCCCCCATTCGGCAAGCTCAGGGCAAGCCTTGCCCCTTCTCCGCGGCTTTGCCTTAAATGTCATTCTGAGTCCCGATGTTTCGGTATGAAGCATCGGGAGAACGAAGAATCTCCAGCACCTACTCAGTAGGCACGGAGACCCTGAGCGTAGCGAAGGGTGACAAGGCTACTCGACTTTTGAGGCAAAGCCCTTCTCCGGGGAGGCTGTTAAAAATATGATAGTAATTAACTCCCATTCCTGTTCCCGTGATAATGTTCGGTAGTGACAAGCTGTTTTCTTCCATTTTTGCCTGCTAATCCTGTTCAGATTGGCTATTTCCCACCCAATTAAGAGCTATTT
>JAUYDN010000170.1 GCA_030691775.1 Dehalococcoidia bacterium | reverse complement strand
CTGATTTCAAAATAGGCGTTGCGGGCGCCCATGTTGCCATCGCCGAGCTTGCGGATATCCTTTCCCAGCATTTTCTTACTGAAGATATAGGCGGTGGGGCACATTCCCATCACGTACCCGAGCAGTACAATCAGCCACTGTGCCATCGTATTATTAAATCCCAAATTTCAAGAACCAAATCATAACCAAAATCTCAATACCAAAAACGGAACTATTTTCAGCTTTGCTTTTATTCATTTGGCTTTGTTTGGTATTTGTATTTTGTCTCTTGGTTTTTTCTCCCCTGGTGCCGGGAGAGGGGGTCGAACCCACACGGATGTTACTCCGGCGGATTTTAAGTCCGCTGCGTCTGCCTGTTCCGCCATCCCGGCACGTAAGCTATTTTATAAGTATCGCCTATCAATAATCAAGTGTACAACTATTTCGAGCCGCCAGTTTTTAGTCTGTTATTATGCCGAGTACCAATTACTTCCCATCGGTTACACTCGGTGTTGTTGTCCCCGCTTTCGCGGGGGACACGACTGCCCGATTCCTTGTCATTCTCCGCGAAGCCTGTCCCGTTCACGGTGAGCCCGTTCAGGGTGAACCCGTACTCCGATACGGGAGCGGGGAATCCAGAGAGGTTTCTCATGAAAGAAGCGAGCGTAATCCAAACACAACGCCCCATCCCCCGTATCAAGTACGGGGCAGGCTCTTCCCGCGGGGAAGGGAGTCGGTTTTCTTGTATACCCCTGCTATCCACAAACCTTGGACCCTGAATTGGGTGAGAAGTACTTAGTGCTCTACGTAATAACTGCAAACTAATCACCGATTACCGTAAACCGTGGATTTCTTTAGCCTCGCCAAAGTTCCTTCTCCCTTGAGGGGCGAGGAAAAAACTGAGGGTGATACCACTACGAGAAAAAAGTAGCCCTCACCTTAAATCAGGTTGTCCGAAAATGATTTTTACTATCATAGAGCGTTGTTTTCCTCTGGATACCAGCCTTCGCTGGTATGACAGTTTTGTGGATGTTGGATTCCAGCTTTTGCTGGAATCCAACATCCCTCTTTGTCATTGTCGGGCTTGACCCGACAATCCAGGCAATTTTCAGACCGCCTCAGATACCTGTTTGATGAAACGTCTTTCACCTCATAGATGGGCTTTTTAAACTTGTACTCACAGATTCGGATGATTACAACGCTGATTGACAGCATCCACTCTTTGCCTTACGATTATCAGGTGACAGCAACGAGGAAATCCCTCATGAAGTCCCGACTTGTTTCAAGCATCATTACTTTTTGTCTATCGGCTATAATTTTCACAGCGCTTTTGCCCCAACCCGTGCACGCGGCGCCATCCATTGTCATTTCACCCAAATCCGGCGCACCCGGGACAAAAGTGACGGTAGCCGGCAACAATTTTACTTCCTATAACAACGACCGTCTGTCTGTATTTTTTGGTGACGATGAAGTTGCTTCGGCGAGAGTAACCGCGCCACTGAGCGGCGCTTTTTCGGTCTCCTTCCCGGTACCGAGGTTTGCCCGTTCCGGCAACATCAATATCAGCGTAAAAAACAATGCTGGCGTTATACTTGCCGAAGATATTTTTTCTGTACCTGCATCAGAGGTGAGGTTAAACACCTGGGGCGGGACGGCACAAACTCCGGTATTCGCCACGGCACGGGGATTTTATTCCGGTAAGCCAGTGACTTTCCAGTACCGTTTTGATGGGGAGACGGAAACCCTCGGGACGCGTACCGCCAGTGAAACAGGAGAATGCAGTTTCCAATTTAACGTGCCTCCCAGTCAGCGGGGCAAACATAGCGTGATTGCCGTCAATGAGGAAGGACAGTCCGCTTCCGTAGATTTTGAGATTGTACCGTCTATCGCCATCGAACCAGGTACCGTTGCCGTCGGCGATAAAGTGAATGTGGTTGGCACCGGTTATACCGGCAACAACGAGGTTTCCGTCAGCCTTTATGACCGGACAGTTGCGTATGCCAAAACTACGGAGCGCGGCTCCTTTAACGCCCAATTCATCGTACCACTGATGAAGGCTGGTAACTACCCGGTGCAAGTAGAAGATTTGACCGGAGAGACAAAATGGGGAGAGGTTGTTATTACCTCCCGCGTTGCCGTCAACCGGAGTTCCGGCGCGGTGGGCGCTAAATTTACGATGACCGGTACCGGATTCGAAGTCCGCAGTCTGCTGGTCGTTAAATATGATGCCGAGGAAGTCGCCTGGTTGCTGACGGATACCGTGGGGTCTTTCAACAGTACGATTACGGTGCCAGTTAGTTCTGCAGGGACACATGTTATCACGGCGACGGATGGCTCGAATACATACCAGGTCATTTTTACCGTGGAATCGGAACCGCCGGCCGCTCCTGTGCCGCTGACGCCGATTCGAAACAGCCAGGTCACAGCGCCGCTTTCTTTGAATTGGGAGAGTGTCTATGACCTGAGCCAGCCACTCTTCTATACGATGCAGATTGCCCGCGAGCCGGACTTCCTGCATCCCCTCATCGAGAAGACCGGTCTGAGACAGGCGCAATATACGCTGACTGACGGGGAAAAACTACTGCCGAACCGCCGTGGCACTTATTATTACTGGCGAGTCCGTGCCACCGATGGTGCCTCGAACGTAGGGGAATGGTCTGAACCGGCGGGTTTCCGTATGAAGCCGGTGGACATTTTACCGCCGTGGGCGCGGTATGCCCTGGTTGCCCTCCAGGTGTTGATTGTCATCGTGTACGTTTTCCAGCTACGCAAGGGACTGGCGAGTAAGGGGTAGTTTTCAGTAATTACTATTAACCACCTACGTATTCGCGCTGAGAATCCGGATGAGTCGCGTCGCGGCTTTTGCCGCATCGAGTTTATCGACTGCCTTGATGGCGCCCTGGATATCTTTCTCCTTTGCTTTATAGGTGGTCATTACTACAGGTACGAATTTAGTAGAGACCGGCTCTTTCTGAATCACCCCGGCGATGCTGATATTGTATTTCCAGAAGATGTTGCAGATTTGCGCGAGCACGCCAGCCTGGTTCAGGACGCTGAAGCGCAGGTAGTAACGCCGTTCCGCCAGTTCCGTATTGCCTAATACCAGCGGCTCGGCGGAAGCAGGCATAGGCAGAGGTCTGCCTTCGGCAATGTCCACCAGGTCCTTGATAATCGCGTCCGTGGTGGGATAGACACCCGCACCCGGCGCTACCAGCCCGGATATTACCCCGTACTCATCCTCAAGTTCAGTGCCGTTATAAGCTCCCTGGAGCGACCCGAGCAATGAGGTCTGCGGCAATAAGGCTGGATGCACCCCGACAGTAACAGAGCTGTCAACCTGCTCGATAACGCCAACCAGTTTAATGGCGTAACCCAGCTCTGCCGCGTACTGGATATCCTGTGAGGTGATATCGCGGATGCCTTCGATGTGGAAGTCAGGGACTTTCTGGTAGCTATTAGTGATGAGATTAAGAAGGATGCGGATTTTGTTCGCCGTATCGATACCGTCGATATCGTCCGAAGGATTTGCCTCCGCAAGACCACTCTCCTGTGCCTCTTTCAGGGCTTCCCGGAAAGTTTTTCCGTCCCGGGTCATCGTGGAGAGAATGTAGTTGGAAGTGCCGTTAAGGATAGCGTAGATGCGGCGGAACTTCTTGGCGGCAGACCCAACGGTCCGGAATTCGTGGATGAGGGAGTGACAACCGACGAAACTGGCTCGGAAACCGACTCGCCTCCCGAGACTGGAAGCCAGTCCAAAGATATGCTCACCCTCGTTTGCGAGGAGCATCTTGTTGGCGGTTACCACATCCTTCCCCTTCTCCAGAGCGCGTGTAATGATTGTTTTCGCGGGCTCGATACCACCGACAAGCTCGACGATAATATCGATTTTGGGGTCGTTGACGGCGGTCTGCCAGTGGGGAGAGAGCATTTTCTCCGGGATGCGCACCGGGCGCTTTCTCTCAAGGTCGATATCGATGACCTTTACCAGCTCCAGCCCGGCGACGCCTTTTTCATACAGGGTTTTAACCACGCCGCTACCGATATTACCAAAACCGATGACGGCAACCTTTTTAGTCTCAGACATAAGAATTCTAACTCCCAATAAACACGTGCGGTGCGTTACGTAACCAACGAAACAATGAAACCAGGAATGCCATGCTAATCTCCCTTCTCCCTCGAGGGGCGTTGCCCTAAATGTCATTCTGAGGAGCGAAGCGAACGAAGAATCTCCGACACTACTCAGTAGGCAGGGAGACCCTTCGTTGTGCTCAGGGTGACAAGGCTACTCGACTTTTGAGGCAAAGCCCCCTAGAGGGGAAAAGGTCAGGTTGAGGGTGATAACAAGCACGATTCGCCACCCTCACCATTATCCTCTCCGCTCAAAGGGAGAAGAGACCTTTTTCTAATACGTGCAGTTGAGCTAATACTACATTCGCAGGATAATAAGTGTCAAATGACGCCCGGCGTCGTCGCGAGTCCCGATACAATCGGGAGGTGGCGAGCCCGGCTTTCAGCTATTAGCCGTGAGTATGATTCGGTAGCGGGCTTCGACCCTGTAATTAACGGTGGCGGGTCGTGCCGGGAATTCGTGGTGATAGCTTCATACCGGGACCATCTCCAGTTCATCGGAAAGCGATGGTAGCATTATGCCGAGCGTAAAGGTTACGCCCATCGCCATAGCATCGATAAACAGGAGAATCCCGATGACTACCCACCCGTAGTTCCAGGACTTGCGCTGGAAAACGCCAATCAGACCTATTCTCCGTGGTATCCTGTCTCTGTTACAGTCCTTTCCACTCGTCTTTCAGTATACCGAAGCCGGCATGGTCATAGTACCTGCCATTTTTAAAAATAGCTTCCCGCTGATGCCCTTCTTCCTTGAATCCGACCCGCAGGTGCATCCTGATGCTACGTTCATTAAAGCTCAACGCAGACGAGGAGATACGGTGCAGGTTCAACTGTTCAAAACCGTAGTTGATTATCAACCGCGCTGCTTCCGTGCCGTAACCCCGGCTCCAGTAGTCCTTTTCACCGATGGCAATCCCGAACGTGGCAGAGCGGTCTTTGTTGTTTATCTGGTGCAGTCCGATATTGCCTATCGGTCTGGTCGTCTCACCTTCAATTGCCTCGATAACGAAGGGGGTGTCCGACCTGGCGCGCTCAGCCAGACCTTCAATCCATTTCTCTTCAGCCATTTCAGTCATGGGCAAGTACAATCCAACGTACTGGATAACCTCCGGGTCGTTGAACCATTTCAGAAAATTCTGCAGGTCGGACCTTTTGACAGGGCGTAGGAATACCATTTTGCCTTTTAACATTTTAATGCCTCCGTTCTTCAAATTATTCTTGTAGGGGCGGGGCTTGGAGCTTGTCTCAAAACAATTGGTCTGTCATTCTGGAGGAGTCCCGATAGCATCGGGACAACGAAGAATCTGGTGGTGGGGAGGCGTTGCCTTATTCCCCCACTCTGAGATTCTTCGCTTCGCTCCAGAATGACACCCAT
>JAUYDN010000161.1 GCA_030691775.1 Dehalococcoidia bacterium | reverse complement strand
AGGAAAAACCCCCTTCAGTCTCCCTTTGGGCGTTGCCCTAAATGTCATTCTGAGGAGCGAAGTGAACGAAGAATCTCCAACACTACTCAGTAGGCAGGGAGACCCTTCGCTGTGCTCAGGGTGACAAGGTCACTCGACTTTTGAGGCAAAGCCCCCCCTTTGCGAAAGAGGGGAAATTGTATCCGCTCCCTTCGTAAAGAGCTTGCCTCGTATGAGCGACTTCATCGCAATCCCGATTCAGTCGGGACTTGATACGGGGGAGATTGTGAGGGTTTTCAGTTGTCTCGCGGGAAGCTCCGTTTAAAGGAATGTTACAGAAGTCAAACACACTACGTATTTCCCTGAAAACCTTTTTATTATAAATAGTTTTGCCTTCTATGGAAGAGGTGTTATAATAGCGGAAATGTTGTGGTAGTGTACCCGCACATGGAGGATTGAGAGATGACGGTGCCTGATTTCCGTCTCGATGGCAAAGTAGCACTCGTGACAGGCGCTAAACGCGGAATAGGGAAAGGGATTGCCCTGACATTCGCAGAAGCAGGGGCAGACGTGGCAGTGTGCGGACGCACCCTCTCAGAACTTGAACCGGTGGCGAAGGAGATACGGGTGCTGGGCAGAAAAAGTATCGCTGTCAAGACAGATGTTTCGGCGAGAAGCGAGGTGGAGAGTCTGGTCGACCGGGTGGTGGCGGAACTGGGTACAATCGATATCCTGGTAAATAACGCCGTCGTTTATACCCGCGGTCCGTTGCACGAGCTCTCTGAAGAGGAGTGGGAACGGTCGGTGGATATTGGCTTGAAAGGTTATTATCTCTGCTCCCGGGCAGTCGCCAGCAAAGTAATGGTCGCACGGAAAAAGGGGTGTATCATCAACCTGGGAAGCACCGCCGGCATCCGTCCCACTGGCAGGCAGGGCGCTTACAGCATCATCAAAGCTGGCGTTATCATGATGTCCAAGCTCATGGCGGTGGAGCTGGCGGAGTACAACATACGCGTGAACGCCCTGGCGCCAACCGTGGTCAAGACCGAGGGCACGAACGAGGAGCTACTGCGCGGGTTTATCACATCGTTACCACTTGGCAGGCTTACAGAGCTTAGAGAGCTGACCGCGGCGGCGCTATTCCTGGCTTCGGACGCGGCGAGTTACATCAGCGGGCACACACTTGTGGTTGACGGTGGGAGAATCAATACCTTCCCCAGGGTAAGACCGGGATAGATTCAGTCCCTCTCTTGTATATACCCACCCAGTATAACGCTGTCCGCATCCGGGTGAGCGCCGACCGCTTCCGGAACGACCAGCAGTAGAGAGATGTTATCGTTGCCGCCGAACCGACTGAAAACCCTATCGTAGATAGTCTCCCGGTAGTAGCTGTTGCTGGCATTCATCACATCCACTACGAAGTTGTCCAGGTTACCATTGAGATGCTGATTGAGGGCGTTTTCCAGGTTGCGGGTGGGGTGATTGTGTGCCAGTGACAGGATGCCATCGCTGGCGATGAGGAAAAAATCTCCCCGCCGTATCGTCAACTCCTGCGCCGTGAATTCCGCGTACGGCGTGCCGATGAAATCGTGTTTGCCGGTTACCGTAGTGATAGTGTGTGTCTCGGTATTGCCGTGCAGTACGAACGAGTCCCCGGCAATAACTACCTGTGCCAGGCCGGGATGGTTCTCTGGCAGGTGGAGCAGGCTGAGGGTGGCGCCTTCATCGGGACGGGTCTCCTTGTTCAAGCGGTTTACCAGCGCCTCGATAGCCTGTGTACTGGATTTAAGGTGACGGTCGAGGCGCTCAAAAAGACGCCGTGAGCCGGTGGTGATGCCCGGCGGGTCGGAAACAGCGTATACCCGTTGCGCCGGGTTTACATAAAGACAATCGCTGTTGTACACATAGCTATTGATGCCGACCATGATATCGACGAACACCGTATCGGCGCCGGGATGAGTGGCGCCCCAGAAACCGGGTCCTTCCAGCAGTGCCCAGGTGATGGTCTCTTCATAACGGGGCATAGCCCGCCAGAGACGTTCGTATTTTTCCTGCAGGTGGTCCGGGGAGTTCTGCTCGAAACGTCCGAAGAGGTCGGGGTGTTCGTGGAACGTGCCTTTTTGAAAAACAGGATGATGCGTGATGCGGATGATTTCAGACATTTGACCTTTTAATAGTTTACAGTTTTCAGTGTTTAGTAATCAGTAACGAGATGGTTTTCTCAACGGGTAACTGGCAACTGTTTACAGACAACTGATTACTGATAGCAGACTGCTTATGGCTGATAGCTCGTTTTACGTCTGGTGCATCGTGCCGCAATGGGGACAGCGCACCACCTGACCGCGTAACGCCGGCGGTATCTTCAACCGCGCGCCGCAATCGCAATCGATGGTCCGGTAGTCATTGAGACGGTACATCAGGTCGGAGACTTCCCGACTGCGTTCAATTTTCTCCGCCGCAGGCTCGAGGGAGGTTTTTTCCGGGCTGGGCGGCTGGGCGCTCACGGTTTCCCCCATGAGAGAAGCGGTCTGAGAGGACATAACGCCAGCACGGGTATGCTTGACCTGTTGAAATGCCTTGTTGTAAGAGACGTAAGAGACATTGCCTGCCATCGCCCGCAGGATGCGGATGCGTTCCTGGATAGGCGGGTGGGTGCTGGTCAGCTCGCCTGCATTCACGCTTCTCCCTTTGAACGGGTTGACGATGTACATCGGCGCGGTTGCCTGGTTGGCATTCTTGACCGGTGTGCCGGAAGCGGCGAGTTTCTCCAGGGCGGATGCCAGTCCTTCCGGGTTACGGGTATACAGCGCTGACGAAGCATCTGCCAGGTACTCGCGCCGGCGGGAAACTGCCAGGTAGATAAGCTGGGTGAAAATAGGCGCCAGTATCATCAACACTAACGCGACAATGGCGATAATCGCAACACCGCCACCGCCTCCGCTGTTCCGCGAGCTCCGCCGCGACCCGCCGGACATACCGCCGTATAACAGTATGCGTGAGCCGTAGTAGGAGAGAATGACGATGGTCCCCAGCAAAACGCCGCAAATCGCCATCAGCAGGACATCGCGGTTTTTAACGTGCCCGATTTCGTGGGCGATAACTCCTTGCAGTTCATCCCGGTTAAGCTTCTGCAGGAGACCGGAGGTGATGGCGACAGAAGCGTGGTTGATATCACGCCCCGTGGCAAAGGCATTAAGCGCCTGGTCATCGATGATGTAGACATCCGGCATCTTTTCCAGCTGGGAGGCGATTTTTATCTCCTCCACCACGTTATAGAGGCGTGGGTGGTCTTTCTGCTGTATTTTGCGCGCTCCAGCCACGGACAGCAGGATGCTATCTCCCTGGAAGTAAGCCACCAGGTTGAGTATGCCGAAAATGACGAGGGCAACCACAAGCCCGGCGGCTCCGTTGTCGGCGAAGGTAAGGCCCAGCAACCAGCCGAGCGCCACCAGGAATGCGCCCATGAAGGCTACCAGTACGAACGAGCGGATGCGGTTGGAGCGGATTTGTTCAAACATTCCAGCTATCAGCAATTAGCTATCAGCTTTAAGCTATATAGAAACATTTTTATTTTTCCATACGTGCGAGAACTGAAAACTGTAAACTGAATACTATCCCCTATGCAAAACTCACCTTGGGCGCTTTTCTTTCCGCTTCGGCTTCCGTTGCCTGCAGGAATTCCTGCTCTTTCTTGAAGTTGAACATGTTGGCGACGGCGTTCGAGGGGAACTGCTGGGTCCTTTCGTTGTAGCCGGTCACGGAATCGTTATAAGCCTGACGGGAGAAGCTGATTCTGTTTTCTGTGCCCGTCAGCTCCTCCTGCAATGCCAGGAAGTTCTGGTTGGCTTTCAGTTCCGGGTATCTTTCCACCACGACCATCAGTCTACCCAGAGCCGCACCCAGTTCACCTTCGGCGGCAGCACGCTGTCCGATGTTACCTGCCGGAACCTGCCCGACGGCGGACCGTGCCCTGGTCACGGCTTCCAGCGTCTCGCGTTCGAAGTTCTTATATCCCTTGACTGTCTCCACCAGGTTGGGGATGAGGTCGAAGCGCCGTTTGAGCTGGACATCGATTTGCGCCCAGGCGTTTTTCACGGCGATGCGCGCCCGTACCAGTCCGTTGTAGGAAGCCCACAACCCGATGATGACGATGACAACGATACCCAGGACCACCCAGAGAACAATCATCTATTTACCTCCATATCTTAGCTATTAGCTGTAAGCTACCAGCGGTCAGCTCGATTACTGTAAACTACAAACTGTTACTGAGAGTCTCATAATAAGATGGACTCCGAAAACCTGAACCTCTCCCTTTCGCAAAGAGCCTGCCCCGTACAAGATACGGGGGAGATTGAGAGGGATTTCAAAACCCCCTGTATCCCCCTTTTCAAAGGGGGATAA
>JAUYDN010000105.1 GCA_030691775.1 Dehalococcoidia bacterium | reverse complement strand
TACGGGGCAGGCTGTGGCAATCTAACGCTTAATAAAATCCCCTTTTTTATCCAGAGATTGCTTCGCTTGAGTTTACCCTGAACGAAATTGAAGGGCTCGCAAAGACAGACTGAGCGATGTCTCAACATTTATTCTGACGTTAGTATTAGTTTAAGACCGGCAGTAATGAGTACGGTCGTTACCCGGTAAGGAGGGAGGTGACGTATGAAAGGGTGGGTAACCGTTTTGTTTGCAGGCGTACTTGTTTTAAGCATTGTCACGAACGGTGTTTTGTATGTCAGGCAGGCGGCGCTCATACGGGGCGATTCAGCCCGTATTGCCGGTCTTGAGACAGGTATTGCAATTACGGGAGACAGGATAGATAACCTTATAAATGATGTTCAGACAGTGAACGGAAAACTGTCCGAATTGACAGGCTCAGTCAGCAACCTGCAGGGTGGAATCAAGAATGCACAAGCCGATATCGAGGCGTTGGCTGGTAGCGTGCAAGCCCTGGAAGAGAATGTTACCGGTCTATCCGGTCTCGTAAAAAACGTTCAACAGGCGCAAGCCGGAAGCACCGGTCAGTTAGCAGACTTTGTCCGCGCCACGGAAAAGGTCAAGCCGTCCGTGGTCGTAATCGAAGTGCAGGCGCTGGTTACGATTTTTCCGGGCGTGAGGGTCCCGCGGCAGTCCGCCGGTTCCGGCTGGATTATCAATAGCGATGGTATTATCGTTACCAATAACCACGTGGTAGCCGATGCGACTTCTATCCGGGTAATCCTGGCGGACGGGCGTAGTTTCCCTGCGGCGGCAGTGCGGACCGACCCTGCCACCGACCTCGCCGTAATAAAAATAAATGCCAGCAATCTCCCGGCAGTCACGTTAGGTGATTCGAGCCGACTGCAGGTAGGTCAGCCGGTTGCGGCAATCGGCAATGCGTTAGGACTGGGTATCAACATGACGGGGGGCTGGATTAGCCGCTTGAACGCATCTGTCACTTTCAGCGATGGAAGCCGGTTATACGGGCTTATCGGCACGGATACCGCCATCAATCCGGGAAACTCCGGGGGACCGCTCGTTAATGCCAATGGTGAGGTTATCGGTATCACCAATGCCAAACTGGTTGAAACCGCCGTCGAGGGGATAGGTTACGCCATAAAAATCGATAATGCCATAGCAACTATCAACGCTCTTATCGCCAGGTTTTAACCCTATCCCGGCAGATTTTCTTCAGGGGTAAACCGGCAACGCTTGCAAGCCCGTGACCTCAGGTAGACCCAGCATGAGGTTCATATTCTGGATGGCTTGCCCGGCGGCGCCCTTCACCAGGTTATCGATGCAACTGATAACGATGAGCTTACCCGTCTGGGGGGAAATGGTGGGGTAGACGGTACAGAAATTACTGCCATAGGTCTGCTTGGTATGCGGTGGGTCGGCGGCAATCCAGACAAAAGGCTTGTCTTTATAAAAATCGGTGTATAACTGCCGTAGCTCCTCTACCCCCTTTTTCCCCGCGGCGAGCTTGCCGGGAAACAGCGTGGCATAGCACGTGCTCAAAATGCCGCGCGTCATCGGCGTGAGATGGGGAATAAAGGTGACGGCGTGCTTCTGCCGGGGGTTGAGGAGGTTTAGCTCCTGCGTAATCTCCGGCAGGTGGCGGTGCCCTTCCAGCGCGTAGGCGGAAATATCTTCGTTAACTTCGGAGTAGTGTGTGCCAAGACTTAATGTCCGCCCTGCCCCGCTCACCCCTGATTTGCTATCGATAACGATATCAGGACCAATCAGGTTTTCTTTCACCACGGGCGCCAGTGCCAGGATAGCCCCGGTGGGGTAACAGCCGGGGTTAGCACAGAGTTTTGTGGACGTGAGCGCCTGGCGGTGAAGCTCCGGCAAGCCGAAGACCGCCTCTTTCAGCAGTTCCGGCGCCGGGTGCGTAAAGCCGTACCAGTCCGGGTAGTCCTGGGGATTATGCAGGCGGAAATCGGCGCTGTTATCGATGACCCGCAAGCCCTGTTTCACCAGCGGCGCGCACTCTCTGGCACTCTCTTTGTGAGGCATCGCGGAGAACACGACCTCACAGTCGCCAAGCTCCGCGGTGATGGTCAAATCGTAGGTGGCGAGGTTGGGGAAAAACCTGCCCAGCTTCTGCCCGGCGGCACTGCGCCCCGTGACCGAGGTGATTTCTACATAGGGATGCTGGTGCAAAAGACGCGCCAGCTCCACACCGACGTACCCGGTCACATTGATAATGCCAACCTTAGTGCTTTTCATCTGCCTGCTCCCAGTTTCATTGCCGCCGCGTAACCCTCCTCGAAAGCGCTCATATTCAGTTTGCCCGTCGCTTTGGGCACGGCAGTCAGAATCGATTGTTTCACGGCGTCCGTGGATAGAGCTTTAGTAGCGGCGGTAAAAAAGCCGAGCATCACTACGTTTGCCACGGCTATTCTGCCAATCGCCAGGGCTATCTTACGGGCGGGCATCGACAACATTCTTCCTTTGGCGTCGAGGTCGGGTTTCACCAGGTCTTCGTCATAAATCACCAGGGTGTCCTTGCGGACGCGGGGAATATATTTGCCATAGGCTTCCTGGGACATGGCTACCAGCACCGCGGGAGTATCGACGTACGGGTAGAGCACCGGGTCTCCGGAGATGATGACATCGGCGCGGCAGGCGCCGCCGCGCGCTTCCGGTCCATAGTCCTGGGTAAAGACAGCGTGGCGGTGTTCGTAAACCGTTGCCGCCTGCCCGATGATAAAACCGGCAAGGATGATGCCCTGCCCTCCGTAACCACAAAGCCGTATTTCGTACTTATCTGCCATGACCGTTTATCTTTTGGGGGAGATATGGTTTTTCAATATCCAGGAATTTACCCACCACTATCTGCCCGCCAAGGGTAATATCAACCGTATCGAGTGGAGCGCCGTGTTTGACGACGCTGTTGTATCGGTAATACCGCATCTGGTCGAGACCCGTCGCCTGCTCGTTCATACGGCCGTAATAGGTAGGACAGGGACTGATGATTTCCACCAGGCTGAAGCCCTTTTTCTGGAGTGCCTCGATGAAAGACCGCTCCATTTGCCGTAGATGGATGGTTGTCCACCGGGCAACGTAGACAGCGCCAGCCGCCGCCACCAGCCGGGGAATATTAAAGGGTTGCTCGATGTTACCTTTGCGGGATGTCGTACTGCGTCCTTTTTCCGGTGTGGTGGGACCCATCTGCCCGCCGGTCATACCGTAGGTGAAGTTATTGACGCAGACCACCGTCATATCGATGTTGCGGCGGGCGGTGTGGATAAGGTGGTTGCCGCCGATTGCCGCCAGGTCGCCATCGCCGCTGAAGACGATAACCTTAAGGTCGGGGTTGGCAAGCTTCAAACCCGTGCCGAACGGTAGCGCCCGACCATGCGTCACGTGGAAGGAATCGAGCTTGACATAGCCAGCCGCCCGTCCTGTACACCCGATGCCGGAGACCATCACTGTCTTATCGATGTCGAGACCGGACTTTCCCACGGCTTTCAGTAACGCACCGAGTGCCGTGCCGAGTCCACAACCAGGGCACCAGATGTGCGGCAGGCGGTCCAGCCGCAAATATTCATCGAGGGGATGTGCCCCGAGTGTCGTCATCTCTGTCGTTTTCATTTTACTGCCTGCTTGATTGCATCCAGAATCGTTTGCGGGTCGTGGACGGCGCCACCCATATGAGGCACGAGTACCGTTTCCGCCCTGCCGGCCGCCGCCCGCTCCACCTCGAACACCATTTGTCCGTAATTGATTTCCGGCACGATGAACGTCTTGATATTTCTGGCAACTTCGCGCACGCGCTCCGTGGGGAAGGGCCAGGCGGTAATGAGACGCAATAGTCCTACCCGTATGCCTGACGCCCGCGCTTTTTCGATGGCGATGGCGGAAACACGCGCCGAGATACCGTAACTGCAGACTACCACTTCCGCACCATCGATGCCGTTCTCTTCCACTTCGATGATATCGGCGCGGTTCTTCTCGATTTTGTCCACGAGGCGCCGTACCAGCTTGTCCTGGGCTTCCGGCGTCATCACAGGGTAGCCGCGTTCGTCGTGGGTCAAACCGGTGACGTGGAACTTGAATCCCTCCCCGGCGATTGCCATCGGCGGCACCATGTCATCATCCGGGACAAAGGGTAAATACTCCTGAGGCGGGACTTTTGGCTTGCGGCGGGGATAAACCTCTATCTTTTCCCACGGTGGAATCATTACTTTTTCATACATGTGCCCGATTGCTTCCTCGGACATCAGCAGGACGGGTACCCGGTATTTCTCCGAGAGATTAAATGCCTTGATGGTGAGGTCGAAAATCTCCTGTGGCGAAGACGGTGAGAGCGCGATGATACTGTACGGTCCGTGACTTCCCCAGCGCGCCTGCATCATATCGCCCTGGCCTGTGAGAGTCGGCAGACCGGTAGAGGGACCGGCGCGTTGTATATCCACGACCACGCACGGCGTCTCCAGCATTACTCCCAGCCCGATATTCTCCATCATCAGGCTGAAGCCGGGACCGGAAGTGGCTGTCATTGCCTTCGCCCCGCCCCACGCCGCCCCGAGCACCGCCGCCATTGAAGCCAACTCGTCCTCCATCTGGATATACGTCCCGCCGACTTCCGGCAGGCGCTCCGACATGTGCTCGGCGATTTCGGTGGCGGGTGTGATGGGGTACCCGGCAAAGAACCGGCACCCGGCGGCAAGCGCGCCTTCCGCACACGCTTCGTCACCGCTTAAAAAGAACTCTCCGGATACCTGACCGTTACTTGACATCTACCATCCAATCTATCATGGCGCCGTGGCGCCACCCACGAACAATGAAAATGGAGGTGTCATTCTTCGTCGTCCCGATAAAGTACAGGAGGATCGGGACTCCTCCAGAATGACAAGATAGACCATTTTCTAGGTAATAACCAAGGATATTTCAAATCTACTGGCATTTTACATACTATTTATAGTTTGTTATCCGGTGTCTCTACCCAGATGGCGAACTCAGGGCACACACGGGCGCAGTTGTCACAACCGGTGCACTGGTCCATATCTGTGACGCGTACTACCTGGTAACCCTTGGGATTTGTTTCAAGGCTCTGGTAGATGATGTGCTGGGGGCAGAACTCCACGCAGAAGTCACAGCCTTTACAGCGCAGGTCGTTGATGTGGACGAGGTTTTGTTTCGGTTTTGTGGTCACGAAAATGCTATCCCTGGAGATTTATGAAGTGGATAGCTCTAGAATAGCACAGACGTGGGGGTGGGGACAAATGCACTGGCTGATAGCTGTCAGCCATCAGCTATCAGATAGGGTCCCCTCTCCAGGAAAGTAAATTGGCGGCTCAATTGATTTCCAGGATTATCATTCCTCAGTTTCCGCTTTGACACCCCGTGTATCAGGTGTTACAATCACGCCAATTGAAAATGGAGGCGAGCGATGGCAGAAATCGATGGCGGGCAACTGGTAGCGAGAGTACTGAAGCAGGAAGGCGTGGAGTGTATTTTCGGGCTTTCCGGAGGGCACATCGACCCGATATTCCAGGCGTGTCATGACGAGAAAATACGCTTGATTGACACCCGCCATGAGCAGGCGGCGGTCTTTATGGCGGAAGGCTGGGCGTGGGTCACCGGAAAACCGGGGGTTGCCGTGGTGACCGCCGGACCGGGAGTGACCAATGCCGTCACCGGGTTGTGGAACGCGCAAGGTCGGGGTGCACCCATCATTGTTTTTGGTGGCAGAAGTCCGCTCCGCGAGTTCGAGCTGGGTTCGATGCAGGATATGGACTCGCTGTCCCTGGCGCAGACCGTCAGCAAGTGGGCAAAAGCCGGCTATGAGACCCGGCGCATCGCTGAATACGTAAGCATGGGTTTCCGTCAGGCATTGAGCGGGCGGCCGGGGCCTGTCTACCTGGAGTTCCCCACAGACGTACTGCACGCCCGCGTGAGTGAAGACCAGGCGGTCATTCCCACTCAATACCGCCCGACGGCTGGACCCCAGGGCGACCCGGACCTGGTGACCAGAGCCATCGACCTGCTCTTGAAAGCCGAACGACCGGTCATCATCGCCGGTACGGGCATCTGGTGGTCGCAGGCATCAAAAGAGCTACGGGAGTTCGCGGAGCTTACAGGCGTCCCGGTGAGCGCGCCGCACGGTCTGATTCCCGGCGACCATCCGCTGTGTCTGAGGGGACGCGGCGCCGGCCTGCGCCGGGCAGATGTCGTCTTACTTATCGGGGCAAGGCTGGACTTCCGCCGTGCCTTCGGACGGGCGCCTATGTTCGCTACGGATAGCCGCTGGATTCAGGTGGATATCGAACCGACGGAAATCGGACGTAACCGCCCGGTGGAGGTCGGCCTCGTTGGAGACGCCCGTGCGGTGCTCAAGCAGATGTTTGCGGAGGCGCAGAACAAGGCCGGGGCAAAGCGGCAATTGCCCTGGGTGGAGGAGTGCCGTCAGGAAGCCGCGCAACAGCAGAAACAGCTCGAGGGTCTGATGAATTCGGACGCGGTGCCCATCCACCCCGCCCGGATGTGCAAAGAGGTCCGCGATTTCATCGATAGGGACGCTACTATTATAGTCGATGGCGGGGATATTTCCGGGTGGGCTTTCCAGGCTCTGCAAAGCTACGAGCCGGGGCATTTCATCGGCGTGGCGCCCACAGGGACGCTGGGAGTTGGTACCGGCTACGCCATGGCCGCCAAAGTAGCGCGACCCAACAAGCAGGTGGTGCTGGTCAACGGAGATGGCAGTTTCGGCTTGAATGGTATGGAGTTCGATACCATGGTCAGGCACAACCTGCCGGTGGTCTGCGTCATTAGCAACGACCAGGCGTGGGGAATGATTTTGCGCGGCCAGCGCCAGCGCGGCGAGGACCGGATTGTGGGCACCCGGTTGCGCTTTTCTCGCTACGATAAGATGGTGGAAGCGCTGGGAGG
>JAUYDN010000071.1 GCA_030691775.1 Dehalococcoidia bacterium | reverse complement strand
CAGGCCCAAGCAGCTGTGTCAGCTTGGCAGATTCATCGTGACAATCGTAACGCAAAGGTTTGCTGGCAATTCACCGCACGGGACGCGCGTGTTAAACTCCATCGACTCTATCCGACATTATAGTTGTGACGTGACACTAGTACCTACTTGCGAAAATGCGTATGCTATTCTTTAAGCGTGAAAATTAACTTATTGAGCGTGAACATAATAATGCTGATTTCTGCAACTAAGTACTAGTACCTGAATTATGTAGTGCAAGGCATGATTCCAGCGACGCCGGTGGAGCGCTGGAGATTGACAGTCTATAAAAACTGATTTACAGTTCGTTTGTGCTAGCGCCCGTTGAACACCAAATATGACCGACGTTTTACCAGTTTTTCGGAGGCCGAATAATCCAGAGTTCTCATTCGATTTTTGACGATTCACAATCCGGTGTACTAACTCGTTTCTCCCAAAGAAATATAAGTCTTTTCTTAGGGGAGCTTCGAAAGCAAAGAGGTCACGCGTATAAAAATGAAGCTTAAAGCGATTACGTATAAAGTATGAATCAGTTTTGCCAAGCAGTTCATCGTATGAGAATGGTACAACAACTTGTGATTCAGGGTCAGCCTTCAACAAATTACTTAGCTTCGACTCAATTGCTGAATCCTTGCTGATAACAACGCTACACACCCGTTCAAGTCTAAGTTGCTGGTATCTCTTAGCTGCTGCATCGATTGCATCCAAAGTTCTAGGCTCAAAGTTTACGTAAGGACTGAAAACCACAATTAGTTCACGTTCCAAATTGAACATCTCACGATAGAAGTCCGTAGGTTTGATAAGAAAATAACGATAGGTGCTTCTTGGACCGAGTCTAATCTCACCGCCACCATTGGTTACGTACCATTCGC
Organism: Dehalococcoidia bacterium; assembly: GCA_030691775.1. GTDB lineage: Bacteria > Chloroflexota > Dehalococcoidia > Dehalococcoidales > Fen-1064 > JAURWL01. The sequence continues at coordinate 8,706 of JAUYDN010000071.1, read as the reverse complement.
TGCTAATTTTTGTTATGATCCTTTTCTCATCTTCTAGAAAATGCCCGAGTGTTACCTGAGGGTTTATTCCAGAGAATACAGAATTTGGCATCTTATAACCTCATCCAGTTCAGCAACATCAAATTCAGGTGAATTATGAGTTCAACATCCACAATTTAGTTGTTTTGCATGGCAAAGTCAACCAATCTTATTCGCTAAGATAGACGGTTGATTTTATAAACTGAAGGCTAACTCAAAGATTTTGGTTCTGCGTATTGTCCAGTATCGCCCACCGGAGTAATCCAAATATCTTTGTTTCCGTAGCCCGACCTCTAAAAAGCAAAGGGAGCTGTCCGCCTTCAACCAGTGTGAACAACCCCCTCGTTTAACAGCTTTCAGCCGTCAGCTATTAGCCTTACATCATCATCATTGCCCCGCGGCCTCTGACCGTGCTACCGCCCATATGCTTATCGAAGTGTTTCGCCAGCAGTTCCCGGTGGTAGTTGGCATCACCAAACGCCGTATCCGAAGACCGCGCCCGCTTGAAATAGAGATGCATATCGTGGTCCCAGGTGAAGCCGATACCGCCATGAATCTGCACGCCCCGGTTGGTCATAAACCGGTAGCTGTCCCCGCAATAGGCTTTCGCCATGGAGACCGCCAGCGGCGCGTCGGGGTCGTTATCCTTGATTGCTTCCGCCGCCCATTCCATCAGGGACCGCGAGTATTCCAGCGCCGTTTTCATATCCGCGCACTGGTGTTTGATTGCCTGGAAACTGCCGATGGGCACACCGAAGGCGATGCGGTCTTTGGTATAGGCGACGGTCGTATCCAGCACCCACTCCATGCCGCCAACCATCTCCGCGGAAAGGACCGCGGCCGCTACGGTGGCGATTTGCTTCAAAATAGGCCAGCCTTTATTCACCCCACCGATGATATTGCTCACCGGCACCGCCACACGGGTTACTTCGACCTCATATTGTTTCCGCAGGAGGTCCATAGACCCCAACGATTTGATAAAGATACCCCACTCTTTGGCATCGACGAGGAACAGTGTGATACCGTCTTCCGGGTTATCCGTCTTTTCAGTACGTGCCGCGACCACAAAATGGGTGGCGGCTCTGGCATCGGTGACGAAGAGCTTGGTGCCGGTGAGGCTGAACTCACCGTCGCGGGCGATGGCGCGCATATTGATACCGCCGGGCCAGAGGTCGCCGTCCTCTTCCAGCAATGCTGGAGAAACAATCACCTCGCCGTTGATTATCTTCGGTAACCACTCTTTCTTCTGCTCCTCGGTCCCGTAAGCGTTGATAAGCATCCCCCCGAAGACCACCGTAGAAATGAACGGCGCCGGCAGGAGTGCCCGTCCCATTTCTTCACACAATACCGCCAGGTCGCGGAAGCTCATACCCGCACCGCCGTATGTCTCCGGCAGGGTCAATCCGAGCCATCCCAGCTCGGCGATTTTCTTCCAGAGGACAGGAGAGTAACCTACCTCATCGTCCAGCATCGCGCGGATGTGGGCGCGCTGGCACTCTTTCGCGATAAAATCCCGCGCCATGGTTTTCAGCATTTCCTGTTCTTCATTCAAGACCCATTCCATCGTTTTTCTCCTTTCCCTTACCGCGGCAGTCCCAGGATTCGTTCGGCGATGATGTTACGGTTGACCTCGGAGGTACCCATTTCGATGGTGGCGCCTTTCGCACGGAGGCTGGCGTATACCCAATCTCCATCATCGATAGCGAGCGGTGAGCCGCGCATCATCTGGGAATAAGCACCGATGATGTCCATCGATAGCTCGCCGCGGCGCTGTCTCATTTCGGCGCTGAAGTTCTTGGATATGGAGACTTCGTTACCGGGCGGTTGCCGGAGAGCGCGCAAACGGGCGATATTCCGCACACCGCTGTACCGCATGGCTTCCGATTCGATGGCAATCTGCATAATCTGCTGTCTGAAGTGCGAGTCTTCCCAGGCGGTTTTGCCGTAACGCTTCGTATTCTTGGCAAGCTCAACCAGGTCGAGCGTTCCGGCGCCAACCGTGCGTCTGCCACCCTCAGTCGCGGCCGCGGCGGCGGCGCCGCCGCCACCCCTCTCCGCTCCCAGCGTGGTCATCGCCACGTACCAGCCCCGGTTTAACTCACCGACCATGTTTTTGTCCGGGACGCGCATGTTATCGAAGAACATCTCCCCGAACTCCGACTCACCGGACATCTGCCGCAGGGGACGGCGGTCGAATCCCTTGACTTTACAATCGAAGAGGAAGTAGCTCAGGTTGCGGTGACGCGGCGCCTGCAAATCCGTCTTCACCAGCAGAACGCCGAAATCAGCGTACCGGGAGTTACTGCTCCATACCTTCTGCCCGTTGACCACCCACTCATCGCCATCCTTCACTGCGGTGGTCTGCACATTGGCGAGGTCACTGCCGGCATTAGGCTCAGAAAAACCCTCGCACCAGCTTTCCTCACCGCTAAGAATCCTGGGGATAAACCGTTTTTTCTGCCATTCCTGTCCCGCCCGTAGAATTGTAGGCGCGGCGAGCAGGAGACCGAGAGAATAAGGACCGCCGGGCGTGCCCGTCCGTGCCATCTCCTCGCGGATGATTGCCCGCTCCTCAACGGGACGTTCTACACCGCCGTACTCCTTGGGGTAACCGAAGCCCGTGTAGCCCGCGTCATAGCATTTTTTTACCCACCACATACCGAGCTGGTGACGTTCCAGGGTCATTGATTCGGGTATTTTGAATTCTGGTGTGCCCCATCCCCTGGGCAGGTTGGCGCGTAACCAGGCGCGTACCTCCTTACGGAAAGCGACAAGTTTCATTGGTTCCTCTGCCATCGTTACTCCTTTCCTCTTTTTGGTATTCTCTCATATGTGCCGTATTTCAAGAACACAAATCGGCTATTATGGTAAAGGAAATGGGTATGGGGTGTCAAATCGACGGGTGCCAGGATGTTGAGGCTAACTGTAATTGTGATATGATGTTGTTCCGCCGTGACAACCTGCAGGAAAGTGAAAGATATGAATTCACAACACATCCGCGTTATCGCCATCTGCCTTTTCCGGCACACCGGTCTGTGTAAAGGTCAACCGTGTTTTGCCATTCACCTCTTCAAGCGCGAAGGTGATTTTGGAATAATGCCCTTCAGGCCAGTCTTCAGTCCGCCACGACTGCACGATTTTTTCATCGGGCACCAGTTCCAGATTTACACCTTTCAACCCGCCATCGTAAACACTGAACTTGCCCCCGACTTTGCGGCTGATGGAGGTTTTACTGCCGGTAAACTTACCGTGTTTCCGGGAATCCATCAAAGCCTCGTAAACTTCGTGCGGACTGGTCTTGAATGTTACCGATTGGCGGATTCTTTTCGTTTTCACTTTACCTGCCACCTCCTTTTAATGTTCGAAATATCAGGATTATAGCTAATTGACAAACCAAATGAAAGCGGGTATATTCCTTACTGACATCCAATTCCATATCGGGTAAAGGAGACCTCTGTATGTTCAAGGATTTCAAAGCATTCATTATGCGTGGCAACGTGGTCGATATGGCAGTAGGCGTCATCATCGGGGCGGCATTTGGCGCTATCGTCGGTTCTGTGGTAAAAGACGTACTGATGCCTCCAATCGGATTGGCGCTGGGCAAAGTAGACTTCGCCAACCTGTTTGTTGTGCTTAAAGAGGGTACGGTAACCGGACCTTACGCATCGGTGGCGGCGGCACAAGCAGCCGGGGCTGTCTCCATCAACTATGGCGTCTTCGTAAATACGATTATTAATTTCCTTATCATTGCACTCGTCGTCTTTTTCCTTATCGTCCGGCCGATAGCAAAAATGCAAACGCCGAAAAAGGAAGCCGCTCCTGCAGCGCCCGCCACCAGGGAATGCCCGTTCTGTTTTTCCAATATTCCAATCAAGGCGACGCGCTGTCCCAATTGCACTTCGCAACTTACGGCGGCTAAATAAAGACGGGGGCTAAAGAATTCTCCTCAGCGTGCTTACAAAGGCTATCCAGACATGTTTATTCCTGGAATAAGCACGATTCCGGACCTTCCCCGATTGACTTTAACCGCTGTGTGTAGTATAGTACATTTGTTCTGAAACTCGGGGAGGCTCGCTGGATGCGGACGACACACAAGCTGGATTTACTCGTAAACGCCGCCCAGTTCGATACCTGCGGCTACAGCAGTCCGCGCCAGAAAGATACGAATTCTCCGCTGAAATACATCTACCGCGCCGCTTTGCCGGAAGGCGGTTCCGTCTGCCTTTTTAAAGTCCTGCTCACCAATGTCTGCGTTAATGATTGCGCTTACTGCGTCAACCAGTGCGGACGGGACATACCACGCTCCACATTCCAGCCTGACGAGCTTGCTGGTACTTTTATGGAGCTACATCAACGGAGACTGGCACAGGGGTTATTCCTCAGCTCCGGTATCGGCGTTAACCCCAACCAGACCATGGAAGCGATGATCAAGACCGTCCAGATACTGCGCTCACGCCATGAATACAAAGGCTATGTGCATCTGAAGATTTTACCCGGGGCGAAATTCGATTGCGTGGAAGAAGCTTGCCGGGTGGCGAACCGCGTCTCACTCAATATGGAAGCGCCGACCGCCCACCACATGGTCAAGCTGAGTCACAAGAAAGACCTGTTCAACGACATCGTCGAGCGCATGCGCTGGGTGAAGCAGTTGATGGTCAAAGATAATAAGCTGGTGCCTTCAGGGCAGACCACCCAGTTCGTGGTTGGCGCCGCCGATGAGGACGACCGCGATATCCTGCGCACCACGGATGCTCTTTACCACGAGATTGGTTTGCGCCGCGCCTACTTCAGCGCCTTTCAGCCCGTAAGCCGCTCACGCCTCGAAGGTCACCCGCCAACGCCCCTCATCCGCGAGCACCGTCTCTACCAGGTGGACTGGCTGCTCCGTGTCTATGGTTTTCCCTTACGCGAAGTCGAGCTTGCCCTCGATGAGACTGATAACCTCCCCTTGAAGAAAGACCCCAAACTCCTTATCGCGCAGAGACAGCCGTGGCTTTTCCCGGTGGACGTCAATACTGCCGGACGTGACGACCTGTTACGCGTGCCTGGAATTGGACCGGTTTCAACCGATAGAATCATCCGCACGCGTAGGGATTCACGCATCGATTCGCTCACACAGATGCAGAAAATGGGTGTGGTGACGAAGCGTGCCGCAAAGTACATCTGGTTCCAGGGTATGCTGGAGTACGAAAAACAGCTCGCTTTTTTGCCGGAGGCTGAGGAAGAAGCGAATACGGTTAATTCGCTGGCGGTGGTGCTGTTGTAGGAAGTCAGCAACCAATACCATAAGTTACTAATACTTCTCTAATTCCACGCGACGTAAATTCGAAGCATCAGAGGTTATTTGAATCTGAACCCATAAAACGACAATTCTACATCAAGTCTTTCTTAATAATCCTTTCTATTATGATATAATTCCTTGAAATGAGTATGAATGGTCCAAGGTTGAAGCTCGCCCGGTCTATGGAACACCTGAACGTTTTGAATGATGAAATCCACGTTTTCATACAATCCAACACCCCAACCGTCAAAGCAAGACAGACGCAGGATGGAGCATACCTGGCTAGGGTGAATTTCACTCCGCCTCCGGCGAGACTCGGTATTCTTGTTGCCGACGTATTCCAAACACTTCGAGCTTCGTTAGACTATCTGGCGTGGGAACTTGCCTTGCTCAACATTTCCGATGGAGTTCCTTACCGCCGCACCGAATTCCCCATCTGCAAAGATTGGGACAGCGATACTCAGAGACGATTTAATGAAGTTACACAAAGCCTCGCCCAAGATGCGCGGGATGAAATCCAAGCGTTGCAGCCATACCACCGAGGGAATTCTTACAACAGTCATCCGCTTTGGGTACTGGATTTCTTCTGTAACATTGCCAAGCATAGAAGTATCCCGATGACGGGAACAATGTTGGATATTGTGCAGCCTCCTGGAACAAGTTTCAAGGTTCTCGATGACGTTACAGTAGAGATGATATTCCCAAATCCTAAGAAGGAATTCAAACCAGATGCCTCCTTTACTATATGCTTTGGTGGTCTTCGCGAGACTCAGGGAATCAGTCTTTTGCCCCAAGAAGTTATAGTCCTGTATAATTTCGTCACAGATGTCGTATTCCCAAAATTCGTTCGCTTCTTCCCATAGTTCCCGAACAGCTTTAAACATTATCGGAGGGACACATGCCAGGCAAAGAAAAACAACCGTCCGTTGTTAATATCGCTCAGGTAAACCGGTTGGTAGAGATGGTGGACTACCAGGCAGGCGCTATCGTCAGCAAGACGCTTCTTGAAAAAAAGACCGGCACGCTCACTTTGTTTGCATTCGACCAGGGGCAGGGCTTGAGCGAGCACACCGCTCCCTTTGATGCCTTCGTCTATATCATAGATGGCGAATCAGAGGTAACCATCTCCGGTAAACCGTACCGCCTGCATACCGGCGAAGCCATTGTTATGCCTGCCAGCGAACCACACGCGCTGAAAGCCATCGAGCGTTTCAAAATGATGCTGGTGATGATACGGTCGTAGGGTAAGTCAAAACTCAAAGGTCAAAGGTCAAAACCACAACTGAAAAGTTAAAACTGCACACTACCACCGCCTTTCAACGGATAGCCCAAGTCTTTAATGTTTATCTTTGGTTTTGAGTGCCGATTCGGCTTTCTCCTGCCGTTCCGATTCCCACGTCATATGGAATCCCATATAAACGAAGTAATCGGGACATCCCTTATTTACTCGTCTCCGCCCTATTATCGAGACGGGCCTTCTGCCTTTCCTCGCCGGGGCGGGGCTATCGGCAGTAATCCTGGATGCTACCAGCCGCGAAATCCTGCGTGCTGTACGTTTGCCCCGGATATTCGTGGATAAGCGGGTCTATTCCGATAGTGAAATCGAGCTGTAGCTATCCACTTGCCAATAAATATCAAACGTAAGTTATTAATTTCGGATATAATAACCTGTACAGGCTGATGGTTGAAGAATGGGAGCTGCTATGATTACAGAACTCAAACGGGGTGTTTTCTGGGTTGGCGCCGTCGACTGGGCGTTACGGCACTTTCACGGTCACGAACTAAGTACGCACCGGGGTTCCGCTTACAATGCCTACCTCATTACCGATGAAAAGAATGTCCTTATCGATACGGTGTGGGCACCGTTCCAGGAACAGCTTCTGGCGAATATAAGGGAGGTCATCGACCCGGCGAAGCTCGATATTATCATCGTTAATCATGCTGAAACCGACCATTCCGGCAGTCTACCGGCAGTAATGCGCCTGGCTCCGAATGCGACAGTAGTGGTTTCCAAACGCGGCCGGGAAAGCACCGAAGGACACCACCACCAGGCCTGGAATTATAAAGTCGTGCAGACCGGCGACCGCATCAACATCGGAAAGAGGGACCTGGTCTTCATCGAAGCGCCGATGCTCCACTGGCCCGATAATATGTTCACCTATGTCGCCGGTGACAATATTTTGATGTCCAGTGACGCCTTCGGACAGCATTATGCCACCGCCTCCCACTTTAATGACGAGGTAGACCAGCAGGCACTATTCCAGGAGGCTCTGAAATACTACGCCAATATCCTGACGCCGTTCAGTAATATGGTGGCGCGGAAAATCGATGAGGTGCTGGCGCTGAAACTGCCGGTCGATATCATCGCTCCCAGTCACGGCATCATCTGGCGGAAAGACCCGCTCCAGATTGTGAAGAAGTACCAGGAGTGGGCGGCGCAGGTGCCGGAAAAATCCGCCGTCATTGTCTACGACACTATGTGGGAAGCAACCCGGCTGATGGCGGAAGCGATTGGCGAGGGTCTTACGGAAGAGCAGGTCCCTTACAAGATTTTCTATGCTCCTGTCTCCGACCGGAATGACGTCATCACCGAAATTTTCAAGACCAGAGCCGTCATTATCGGCAGTCCGACCTTCAACCAGGGTCTCCTGCCGTCTATCATGCCCCTGCTGGAAGACCTTAAGGGGTTAAAGTTCCAGAACAAAATCGGGGGCGCTTTCGGCAGTTACGGGTGGAGCGGGGAGTCCGTGAAAATCATCCAGGAAATTCTGGCTAACTGCAAAATCCCCATAGTGACAGAAGGCGTCCGCGCCAAATGGCAACCCATCGCTGAAGATTTGGCGAAATGCCGGCAGTTCGGGAAGACGGTTGGGCAGGCGGTTAAGAAGTAGACAGCTGACAGTGAAATAACCTGGTTATCCCCACTGAGCAACACTTGACACTGCTTGAATCCATTGTCTTGCCTTTCCAGTCGGAAAGTTTTACGTACACTTTCACTGGTGTCCAGGATAATCGGAAATCGCGGGTTTTCGACCGGCTTCTTGTGCGTGAGAGACAGTTCCTGGCAGGATTCTCATTTTCCGCCCGCCGTAGGCGGGTATGACAAGGTAGTGATGTTCTGTCAGGAGATACGGTAATTCCGCCTGAAGCGGATGGTGAGCAAAACTATTTTGGACAAGACTGGCTATTAGTCTGATTAATTCTCTCACAAGCGTGGTTCACACTGAAGTCTCATTCTCACCCTGAAAGGACGCCTGTGGCACCAGAGTTACTAATGGTCTTATAATAGTACGTATTATCCCCCTTTGAAAAGGGGGATACAGGGGGTTTTGAAATCCCTCTCAATCTCCCCCGTATCTTGTACGGGGCAGGCTCTTTGCGAAAGGGAGAGGTTCAGGTTTTCGGAG
>JAUYDN010000068.1 GCA_030691775.1 Dehalococcoidia bacterium | reverse complement strand
TGCTCGGTGGTATTTATACCTGGACTAAAGGACGTCAACGGGTCAACGCGCACCTGCTGAAGGAGAACGACAAGGAGAAGTAACGATGGTCGGAAATGCTGTGACGAAAGTTCAAAACAGGTCCTGGCTCAGAGAGAGAATCTTTCTGGGCATGAGCATTGGTGATTATGTTAAGGGCTTGCTCACTCCGTTTAATCTCATTGCTGGTGTAATCATCCTTCTGGGACTCGTTTTTCTCGTCCTCAGATTTGTCCAGGGCCTGGGGGCGGTAACCGGAGCTTCGCAAGACCAGCCCTGGGGACTGTTTCTTAGCTGGGGGTTGTTCTCCGGAATTCCGCTGGCAGCTACCGGGTTTGTGCTGGGAACAGCAGTCTATGTCTTCAACCTGAAGCAATATCATCCCGTAGTAAGGAATGCAGTGTTGCTGGGTTTACTGGGTTACCTCTTCGCGGTCATCTTCCTGTTGATCGACCTGGGGCGTCCCTGGCGGCTACCTTTTCCCATGGTCCTCTCGTATGGCACCGTTTCTGCCCTGTTTCTGGTAGCCTGGACGGTGGCTCTCCATCTCACGTGCTACTTCCTTGAGCTTTCTCCATCTATTTGCGAATGGGGTGGCTGGAAAACTCTCCGTGAATGGATGTCGAAGATGTCTGTGGGGCTTGCCGTCTTTGTCATGACTCTATCTACCCTTCACCAGTCAGCGTTAGGCGCTTTATATTTGCTGGCACCAGGAAAACTACATCCCTTGTGGTATTCATCCTACCTGCCGTGGTTATTCCTCATCTCAGCCATCGCCGCCGGAATCTGTATGGTGATTGTCGTGAGTTGGGTCAGCAAACGCTTCCTGAAAAAAGAGACGGACGCCGCTTACCTGGCGAGCCTCGATAGGATTACGCTCGGACTGGGGACAGGTGCCGCGTTCGTGCTCTTTACCTATTTTGGATTGAAGCTGGTAGCGCTTGCCCAGGGAAACAACTGGGACCTCTTGAATACGGGTTATGGCTACTGGTTCCTCGTCGAACTGTTCGGGTTCGTGCTTCTTCCAGCCCTTCTACTCGTCTTTGCCGTCAGGAGAAACAAAGTGGGGCTTGTACAGTTGACAGCCGGCATGGCTTTAATCGGTGTTATCATCAACCGTTTGAATGTCTCACTCATCGCCATAAACTGGGAACTCGCGGAACGCGAGCTGTTCAATTGGAGAGAGTTCCTCATCATTCTATCGATCGTTACCATCGAGGTCCTGGTCTACCGCTGGGTTGTGCGGCGAATGCCTGTACTGAGGGCACACCCGGAGTTCAAAGCTGAGGAGGAAGAGCCGGAGCTTTCTGATGTCACGCCCGTTTCAACAGTTATGCAATGAGCAGTGCGGTTTACTCTGTGGCACACGGCCGGGGGATAATTGTGCCGGAAAAAATGAAGGTACTGGTTACCGGGGAGCATGGACTCCTGCGTGAAGGTTTGCACCGTCTCCTGGGAGCCTACGAGGACATCGATGTGGTGGGCGAAGCCGAGGACGGTAAGGAAGCCGTGGAAAAGGCGTGCGCGCTTCAACCGGATATTGTGATTATAGATTCCAATTTAAAGATTATGAACGGCATGGAAGTAACACGCCGCCTGGCGCGGGAAGCGCCTAAAATAAAGGTGATTATCCTCACGGACCGGGACACCAGGGAAAACGTGGTCGGCGCGTTTGTGGCAGGGGCTTGTGGTTGTGTGCCGATGACCACAACCGGAGCCGACCTCGCGTCTGCTGTGCGAGCAGTACACAAGGGAGAGATATACCTGCACCATTCCTTGAGCCGGACAATGGTGAATACCTATCTCTCCTTCAGAAAGATTGAGGAAACGGACGACCCCTACGAGCAATTGACTGAAAGAGAAAAGCATGTATTGAGATTAGTGGCGGAGGGACAAACATCCCGGCAAATTGCCTATGAACTGGGAATAGCTATGAAAACCGTGAGGCGCCACACCGCAGGCGCTATGAAAAAGTTGAGCATTCATAATCGCAGTGAACTCATCAAGTACGCTATCCGGAAAGGTATTATTCAACTCGAAATAGAAGCTTGACGAAATAAATAGTGACGCTGATTAAGGATTTACATCTTTGTTAATCGGTCAACGCTAACAGCCGGGGATAGCTTTGCTGGTGTGTTTAACGAATGATTGATACCCTGCTCGTGGCATAACGCGCGGCTTGAATCCGGTCTCTGGCTTTTTCCAGGTCACGCGCCAGCTTTTCGTCGTTCAGTATGTACCTCACCCATTTACTGAAGTCGTTCTTCTCCGTATTCGCGTGGTAAGCATAGGTCTCATCAGACATCGCCGCCAGACCTTCAGCCAGGTCTTTTATATCTCTGAATATCTTGCCATCGCTACACCAGAACACATTCTCTTCCGGCGCTCTCACCATAACTGGCATGTCTTCCTTCGCCGGCACTGGCGCTTTTCTCCGATGTGCCATGTCTTCTCCCTCCTTATCGCCATTGTCCGCGAGGCGTGTATGAGGCGTGTATTATGAATTACCCGGTTTTAATTTTTCCGGAGACACGGTATCTATCCAATTATGCTAGTCAAGCTGTGGAAAAGTTATTAAATTATACTAATTTTAGTTACATAAAGTCTCATCGATTGAATTTCGTTATCAGTCATAATTCGTCTGTTTTACTGAATCCGCAAGGCATCATGTGAAACCAGGCTATCCAGCGATGTGGTGATTCGTTTACCTCCACAGCCGTTCCAGCGCCGCTACCTGGGGGTCCTTATGATAGACCAGGTGTTTTTTACCACCGATTGCGTCACGGATACGCAGTACCGCACCAGCCAGTGCCAGAGTCGGAATGGCGACGATGAAAATTACCAGCGCAAGTATGAGCATTACCGGCAGACCCCATGTAAATACCCCGGCCAGAGCCCTGAATACATCGAATACATTCCCTTCCATTGTTGTGTACCTCCTTTATGCAGTCTCACGCAGTTCTCTGAACCGCTTAACACACTCGTCGATAACCACCCTGGCAACGGATGGATAGAGGAAATACCCGCCCTGGTGTACCACGCGTATGGCGGAAATCAGCTCGGAACCGGTTGCTCTTTTGGGTATATAGCCATCGCATCCGGAGCTTAGTCCGCTCAGGATGTGCTTCTCATCCTCATACTGGCTGACAAACAGGACCTTCGTATCCCGGTTCCCGTTTCTCATTTCTCTAAGAGTATCTTCTCCATTCCCCTTGTCCATGGCCAGCTCCATCACTACTACATCCGGGCGTCGTTTGTGAGCCTTATTGATGAGCTCCTTCGTACTTCTTGCACGCCCTGCTATCTTGATATCCGGTTGGTCTCCGAGTATGGCGCAGATGCTCTCGCGATACAGGGTCTCCCCATCGGCTACCAGTACCTGTATCCTTGTCATAGACTCCACCCGCTCATTTATTTCATCTGTAATTTGATTATGGTACATTGGCTGTCCACTGCAAACAGCACAAATACTATTTTTTGTTAGGGAATAACGCTGATTAAGTACCTCTTGTTGTGTGGATTTCCCGTAATAGATTGCGGTTTCCCGCAAAAAGTACTACACTTATAGTCGAAAGCGTACTCTAAACAGGGTAGTTACAGACATGGACCGTATTAAGATTCTGCTCGTGGACGACCATACCGTGGTGCGGGAAACCATCGGCCAGTTCCTCAGCCGGGAACCGGACCTGGAAGTGGTTGGCGAAGCGGGCGATGGCGAGGAAGGGGTCCGTCTGGCTCGCAAACTCAAACCGGACGTAGTCATCATCGACGTTTCCATGCCTAAACTCAATGGGATTGAAGCCACGAAGCAGATTAAAGAGCACCTTCCTGCTACAACCGTTCTGGCGCTCAGCGCCTATGATTACGACCAGTATGTGTTCGCTCTGCTGGATGCCGGATGTGCCGGTTATTTGCTAAAAGACGTGAGCAGTCATGAACTCGTTGATGCTATCAGAGCTGTGAACCGGGGGGATTCGGTACTGCATCCTTCAATTGCCCGGAAGGTGGTAGAGCGCTACAGGGCACTCGGCTCTCTACCGCGCCACCGGGCAAATGTCACGGTTCTCACTGGAAAAGAGATAGACGTTCTCAAGAAAGCCGCCAGCGGCCTCAGTAACAAGGATATTGCCGCGGAGCTTTTCGTCAGCGTGCGAACTATAGAGTCGATTCTGACCGGGATTTTCAACAAAATGGGGGTTGGTTCACGTACCGAGGCGGTCATTTACGGTCTCCGGCGCGGATGTTTCACCCTGGAGGACCTCGAAACAGATAAACAATAAGGCATTGCTTTTTCGGTCCGCGATAAAACAAGTTTTAACGGACCGATGCTGAGAAGAGTAGCGTCTATCATGGAGAAGATGTGAAAGAACAAGCCCAGCCGGGGAAGCCCACCAGAAATCATGTTTTGTTCATCATAGCTTTAATGTTGGTGGTTGGTGTTCTGCATTACGGGCAGTACTTCGGTTTACCGTGGATACACACTTTTACCTCGTCTCTAGGATTGAGCCGGCACACCGCGGATAGAATTTTACTGCTGATACCCATTATCTGGTCGGGGTATAATCTCGGGTTTGGAGCGGGACTGGCAACCGCATCGATGGCATTAGTTATCATGGTACCCCGCGCCATTTTCATTTCCGAAATGCAGGTTGAAGCTCTTATCGAGTCGGTTGGAGTAGTCCTCACCGGCTTTCTTGCTTGCCTCTGGTTGGAGACCGAACGGCACCAGCGCCGCGCCGCTGTCCGGCTGGAAATGGTGCAGAGTGACCTTCAATCCAACGTGCGACTTTTGAGAAGCCACCAGAAGAGGCTGTCGGTTCTCAACGCAATCTCGACGATGCTTACACATTCGATGGAAATCAAGCAGGTATTGGAAATCGCCCTGGATATGGTCGTGGATGTGATGGAAACTGATATCGCGCTCGTGTTTTGCCAGGATGGAGACCCGCAGAGGTTTATATTGGTGGCACGCCGCGGCATATCCGATAAATTCGCCCGGTTAGCCGATGGTAACGAAATCGGGCAGGGGTTCAATGGGCAGGTGACCAGGACGGGAGCACCATTATTCATCGAAGATGTCAGCCGTGACCCGAGGTTCACCAGGGCGGTGACGGATGAAAAAATCCAGACCGTACTCGTGGTACCTCTCAAGGTCAAAGACGTGGTTACCGGGACCTTGTGTCTGGCACAGCGGAGCACGCGGCGTTTTCTGCCTGAGGAGATGGAGTTGGTCAGTGCCATCGGGAGTCATTTAGGCATTGCCATTGAAAACGCCAGACTATACCAGAGCGAGCGGTTTTTAGGGGCGAGATACCGGAGTATATTTGAAAACGCCAGCGACGCCATCTGGGTGCACGATTCCGAAGGACGCATCCTGGCGGCTAACAGGGCATTGACCAGGCTGACGGGATATACTCAGCAAGATATCGCTGATATAGAGTCTGCCAGGATTTTCAAACCGGAGGACTTGAAAGGTCTCAAAGAAATAGAGGGGAGAATCCTGCGGAATGAGTCGCAGGGCGACACCCGGGAAATCCGGGCTATCAAGAAAGACGGCGCCGAGGTGATTTTTGAACTTACAACTACTGTTTACGGGTCCGATGGCATATCGCCGGGAATCCAGCATATTGCCCGGGATGTGACAGAATCACGGAGAGCGCAGGAAAACCTCCGTTTTTACACCCAGGCGGTGACAAAAGCCCAGGAAGAAGAAAGAAATCGTATCGCCCGGGAGTTACACGATGAGACAATCCAGCAACTCATCGCCGTCTCCCATCAGCTCGAAGATTTCACGCTTCATACCCCGGGTTTGTCACCCGCTGAAACACGGTTGCTGGGAGCTTTACGTCAGCGTCTCACGGATACACTGGAAGGCGTGCGCCGGTTCAGCCGGGACCTGCGGCCACCGATGCTGGACGACCTGGGTCTGATTTCTTCTGTAGAGTGGTGGATATCCCAGCTTTCGGGAGCAGAAATGCCCGCGGTGAAACTCAAAGTGGTTGGAGAAGTGCGGCGTTTTGCACCGGAGGCGGAGCTACTGCTGTTTCGCATTATCCAGGAAGCCCTTATCAATGTCAGACGTCACGCGCACGCAACGCAGGTCGAAGTGACGGTTGAATTTGCGGAAAGCAAAACCGTGCTGATTGTCCGGGACAACGGCAAAGGTTTTGAACTTCCCAGGCTGGCGGGAGACCTGTCCCGTAAAGGAAAGCTGGGACTTATCGGTATGGACGAACGCGCCCGGTTGCTGGGGGCAACTCTTTCGATTGAGACTCAACCCGGACGGGGGACGACCGTAGTAATTGAAGTGCCGGGCGGGAAATAACCTTGAGTGCAGGCTTTAGCGCTTTGCTATTGTAGTGTCTCAATAACAGCTTTACAATTTTGAGGACAGATGCCAGTCCTTAAATAGTGCCTCATCCCCTTACCCCTTCTCCGCAGAGGCTGTTAAAAAGTGAGGCTATTTTTGTTTGGGGTTATGATATTGCTCTGCGGCTAATACCTTTGTCATTCCAGCGAAGGCTGGAATCCAGTATCGAATGCCAATGATTTTTCACTGTTGTTTCCTGGATTCCGTATCAAGTACGGAATGACAGGGGGTCATTAAAGAATAGTAAATCATCAAAACCCGTATCAAGAAATTTC
>JAUYDN010000053.1 GCA_030691775.1 Dehalococcoidia bacterium | reverse complement strand
TATGAGCAGGCAGTTCACCAGCGACCCGGATACGGTGAAGAAATTCCTCGGTGGTAAGGCGGATGAAATCCGTAAATGTATTGGCTGTGTGGCAGGTTGCGGCCGGCCGTGCCCGGTCAATTACGACATCCAGGACGAACCAGTACCGATGAAGCCCGCGGCAAAACCGAAGAAAGTGCTCGTTGTCGGTGGGGGTGTCGGTGGTATGGAGGCGGCGAGAGTCGCTACCCTGCGCGGGCACAGTGTCACCCTGATGGAGAAGGAAAAGGAGCTTGGCGGTATGGTACTGGCGCTGGCACGGACCAAGCTCACCTCCGAGTTCCAGAACTTCCTCGATTACCTGGGAGTGCAGATGAGGAAGCTCAATGTGGATGTGCGGCTCTGTAAAGAAGCTACCGCTGAAGATGTTAAAGAACTGAAGCCGGACGTGGTCATTATCGCTACCGGCTCTTCGATGGTGATTCCGGACGTGGCTAAAGGTGTTCCCGGCGCGATGGACCACATCGAAGCGTGCAATAACCAGCGCGCCATCGGGCAAAACGTGGTCATCTGGGGACTGGTGGCAGCGGAGCTGGCGCTCTCGCTGGCGGAAGCGGGCAAGAATGTGACGATGATAGGCAGGGGTGGTGAGGAGACCCTGGCGCGGGATTACCCCGGTGCCCGGCGGCAATTTGTAGTCCGCAGATTGTGCGATGTCAACATGGTGCGCGCCCTGCCGATGCAACAGAGGGAGAAAAACTGCAAGGTCATCTACTTTGTGGACGTGGAAAAAATCGATGTCCAGGGTCTGCACCTGGTGAACAAAGAGGGTGAGAAGTCCATCCTGCCCTACGATACGCTTATCATCTCCCGCGAGCGTGCCTGCAACAATGCGGTGTACGGGCACCTGAAAGACTCGGCGCCGGAGGTGTACAACATCGGTGATTCCGCAAAAGTGGGTGATATTAAAGAGGCAGTCTGGGCGGCAAACGAAGTCGCGAGAAAAATATAAATGCTAAATTATAAATACTTATCTCTAATTTTGTGGTTTAGGGGCTTTCCCTCAAATGTCATTCTTAGTCCCGATGTCTTCGGAACGATGTAATTGGGAGTAAGAAGAATCTCCATGCCTATCAGTAGGCAAGTCGTAGGGTGGGTTAACATTCGGTTTTCATCGGGAGCGTAACCCACCAGAGCTCTGGTGGGTTTTTTGTCGAAAAATCGACAATCCAACCCACCCTACGATAATTCTTAACGAGGGGAGGGGGCTTAAGCCCCCTCACCCTCTTCTTCTTTTGTCATTGCGAGGAGTCACGACACAGTCGGGACGACGCGGCAATCTCCCGGGGTAAAAGTCTTTCCCAGAGAAAAAAATGGGGATTCTGGATTCCAGCCTGAGTTTATCCCGAGCACGACGAGGGGCTGGAATCGGTTATGCCTATTACATCGGCACCACCAAGCGATGAAAATTGAGTGCCGGATCTGCCTGCTATAAAATTGGGATACTATTAGAGGGTAATGACCTCCTCTATCTCCTCCCTGAGATCCTTCGTCGTCCCCGTATCAAGTACGGGGCTGGCTCTTCGGGAGTATAGTGGGACGGACTCCTCCAGGATGACAGCCATGGCTATTTTCATAGTAATGACAACCACGCTACTCCTTCCCCTGCAAAAAGTCCGGTTTCTGGAACGCAGGCTCAGGGTACGTGTAGAATCCCTTACCAGTCTTCATTCCGAGTTCCCCCCGCTCCAGGAAAGGCTCGATGAAACTGGCAAGCTGTTCGGGCGTGAACGCTACTTCTGCGCCGAACAGGTTCTCACCGGCATCCCGCACGATATTCAATCCGATACCGTCCATCGCCGCGAATGGACCGAATGCCTGCCCTGTCACCAGCATCCAGGCACGGTCGACATCCTGCGGGTCGGCGTAGCCGCCGATGACGAGTGATAGCGCCGCTTTCAGATGTGAGCCGAGGAGGGTGTTGTACAGGTAGCCGCCCTTCTCCTTTTTCATCACCATCGGCACCATACCGATACTGCGGATATACTTTTTCAACACCTCTACCGTATGGTCGTTAGTCTTGTTTCCCCGCATGATGTCCACGAGCAGGGAAAGTCCGCTGTGAAAGTGCATGGCGGCGAACTTCTCTGGATGTTTGAGTGCCGGGTCGATGGCGCTGGCGAGCAGTGAAGAGGTATTGGTAGTCAGAACGCAGGCGGGAGGGCACAGCTTTTCAAAGAGAGCGTGCACCTCGCGCTTGACTTCCACCTTTTCCGCCACCGATTCCGAAACGAGGTCGGCGTTTTGAGCGGCTTTCTGCGGGTCGGTAGTGCAGGTTATGCCCGCGATGAGTTTGCCCACATCGCCCAGGTCAGCCCTGCCCATCTGTTTAGCACGCTCCGCCCACATCCGCTGACGTGAAGGCGCCGCTTGAAGCGCCTGCTCAGAGATGTCGTAAAGAGCCACCTCATAACCGCGGTAGGCGCTGACCAGCGAAATCTGGAGTCCCATCGTCCCTGCCCCCAGCACCAGCACTTTTTTAATTCCCTCTACTGGCATCAGAATTTCCTCCACGAAGTATTGTTAACCAGCTATATGAGAATTGAACCCTCCAACCACGACTTGTCATTCCAGCGAAGGCTGGAATCCAGTATCGAATGCCAATGATTTTTCACTGTTGTTTCCTGGATTCCGTATCAAGTACGGAATGACAGGGGGTCATTAAAGAATAGTAAATCATCAAAACCCGTATCAAGAAATTTC
>JAUYDN010000047.1 GCA_030691775.1 Dehalococcoidia bacterium | reverse complement strand
TGTCGGATATTTACGGAAACATTGCGGCGCACCACTAGGCCTGGCCGCATTAGGTAGTCAGCGTACCGCGACCTGCATGACTCAGACATTGCCATGTTAAATAAGTATCAACTTTGCCAAGCACGCACAACGAGAACAGCGACCAGCACTGTCACTAGCAGCCCGACGCCAATGATAACAAAATAAGCCCTACGAAAGGATGGTTTGTTTTGGCTCATTTCAGTAGCGGCTTTCTGGCGACACTCGGCTAAAACAGGCTGAGGTATCATTTTCAGCGCGACCGTAACCCCAAGAGGAACCAAGATGAGGTCATCCAGATAACCCAAAACCGGGATAAAGTCCGGTATCAGGTCAATTGGGCTGAAGGCGTAGGCAACGACACAGAAAGCAAAGAGCTTGGCGTACCACGGAACTCTCGGGTCTTTGTAGGCAAGATAGATAGCATAGACTTCCGTCTCGATATGTCTAGCCCGTTCTTTCCACTTTTTTAAGACTTTCATCGGAAATTACTTTCTCGCAGCAAAAAGCATAAGTGGCAGCGGAGGGATTCGAACCCACGACCAAAGGCTTATGAGTCCTCTGCTCTACCAACTGAGCTATCCTGCCCACGTAGTAATATAACAAAAGCAGACGTAGGGCGTCAAACGATTCGGTAAACTCTAAACTCGAAACACTAAACTCTAAATGATTGCCGGTAACGTGTTGGTCTACTAGCGGAAGATGAAAACGGTTTGTCATTCTTCGTCCCGATGAAATCGGGACGAAGAATCTCAGGGTGGGGTGTATCGAGCCAATTTGTGTTACCTGTCTGCCAGATTCAAGTAAGCAATAAAGGACACGCAGGAAGTTGAAAAAACAGTACAAACTGCTCGTGGTGGATATCGACGGCACACTGTTGAACAGCCGCGGCGTCATCTCCACCGAGGATACGGAAGCCATCACCCGCGTGAAGGAAAAAGGCGTACGGGTGGCTGTCTCCACCGGCAGGGCGGCGATGGCGGCAGGCTGGGTGCTCGACCACCTGCAGTTGGATGGCTACCACATTTTCTTCGACGGCGCGCTCGTGTTTAACCCGGTGAAAAAGCGGGAAGCCTACGCCGAGTCGATAGAGGGTGACCTGGCGTGGCAGGCGGTAGAATTTGGCAGGCAGAGCAACCTGCACATCGACCTCTCTTCCAGCACGCGCTACTTCATCGAAAAAGAGACCTGGGCAGTGGATATCCGGCGGCAGTTCTTCCGTCTGGAGCCGACTTTTGCGGACTTCGCGGAAGTGTGTAAAAAAGAGCGCGTCATCAAGGCGACCATCATCACGCGCACCGAGGCAGAAAGGGCACGCGCCCTCGATTTCCAGAACCAGTTCCGCGGGAGGCTCGCCTTTTCCTGGACGACCACACCTGCCTACCCGGATGTGGACTTTATCAATGTGCTCAGTCCGAAGGTCTCCAAAGGTAAGGCGCTGGAAGAGCTGTGCGCGCGGCTAAATGTGTCACTCGACGAGGTGGTGGCGATTGGCGATGGTGTGAATGACGTGTCGCTGTTGAAGCGGGTGGGGCTGGCGGTGGCGATGGGTAACTGCGTGGATGAGCTGAAGTCCGTTGCCCACACCGTCACCCACGATGTCGACCACAGTGGGGTGGCGGAGGCAATAAACAAGTTTATAGTATAAAGGGAAAACGTTTTTAGCTTAAAGCTAATTGCTGACTGCTGACAGCTCCATCAGTACCCCAACCACGTGGTGATTTTCTCCAGCGGTTCGCGCTCGCTGTTGATGGCATTCGCCGGGCTTGACCAGTCCGGGTAGCCGATTGTCAGGCAGATGATGAGGTACTTCGACTCCGGGATGCCGGTAATTTCCCGCACGGCTTTCGGGTACATCACGCCCTGACCCTGGATGCAGGTGCCTAGTCCGTGTTTGAGCGCTGCCAGCGCGATGGTCTGTGTCACCAGCCCGATATCGAAGAATGACGCCGGGCTGAGAGACTTATCCATGGTGATAATGATAACAGCGGGCGCGCCGAAGTACCGGAAACCCTGCCTCGTCCATTCCGCCCGCTTCTCCCGGTCCTCCCGCGCGATGCCGAGTTTCTGGAATATCTGCACTGCCAGGCTCACCTGCCGCTCTCGGTAAACACCGGTGAACGCATCACTCTGCGCGCTACCCTTTTGTAGACCGGTCGCGCTATCGCTCCAGACATTCCTGCCCCAGTCGCGGGCGGGGATTTCTCCAACCGCCAGCCGCTCCAGGTTGGCTTTTGTGAGCCTTTCCAGTGCTTCCCCTGCCACCACGACGAACTCCCACGGCTGTGTGTTCATCGATGAAGGCGAGCGGGTGGCGATTTGCAGGATGTCTTCTATAACTGCCTTCGGGACGGGGTCTTGCTTGTAGGCGCGGATACTTTTACGTGTATTTATCGCTTCGATAATGTCCATTTTTGTCCTTTCAGTGAAAATCAATTATTACACAACACCATTACCTTATTCGTATTACGAGTCTGGCGAAGCAATCTCACGCTCCCTTTATGCCATCTCTTCCCGGCAAGGTTTGTTTTCACCCGGAGATTGCCGCTGCCTGCCCCGTTCCCGTATCGCAGTACGGGACAAGACTTGATACGGGGCTTGCCCCGTACTTGATACGGGGTCGCTCCGCTCCTCGCAAAGCCAGGAGGGGGCTTTTTGGCGGCACCGCCTTGAGTCGATACTACGCTCAGGTACAGTGAGTACAGGACGTTCTCAAATCAACTCGGCGATTGACGGCGGTTTTACGCCTATTTTCTCCGCAATTTTCTGCGCGAATGCCTGGCACTTTTCCAGTTCACCATTTTCGATTGGACCTCTCATGTGCGCCACGCGGATGGAAAGCGCGGGCTCAATAATTTCCAGTCCCGGCGCGTGTTCCTTGATGTCCTTTTCCATTTTCCCGGTAGCTTTCTGGAAGTCTTTTGCCATGTAGGTGTCAAAGACGGCTGTTTTCGCCTTGATGCCGCGTGCGCCAAGCGCCTTGATAAACTTACGGATTTCGCTGACGGCGTTGCCCATATGGTCGGGACTGCCGATGAGAATCGCCTGCGCGTTCGATAGCTGTAGCCAGTCGACTTCTTTTGGCATGGCTAAAATGACCTCCACTCCTGCCTTCTTCAACCCCTCCGCGATGTTCTCCGCCACCATTTTCGTATTGCCATAAGAGGATTCATACACGATTGCTACCTTAGCCATAAAAAACCTCCGGACGCAAACTCAAATTCCTTCCCCCCACCCATCCCGCCTATTCCCATAGGAGAAGTGTTACCTATGTTGTTAGTTAACTTGTTACCTATGTCTTTGTTTGCACAATGGGGGGGTGATTTTTAAAACAGGTAGACGTTCACCCTCACCCCCGTATCAAGTACGGGGCAGGCTTTAATCCTCTCCCGTCAAGGGGGCTTTGCCTCAAAAGTCGAGTAGCCTTGTCACCCTGACCCCCTCTGGGGGGGAGAAAGGGGGGGTTGACTATTGAACTTTGTGATTTGGACTTTTTCTCTAGAAGGGTCTCCCTACCTACTGAGTAGTGTCGGAGATTCTTCGTTCACTTCGCTCCTCAGAATGACATTTAGGGCA
>JAUYDN010000025.1 GCA_030691775.1 Dehalococcoidia bacterium | reverse complement strand
CTCCTGAACAGGCGGATGTAATTCCTGCACAACGCCCCATCCCTTTGTCCCTTCCCGCGGGGAAGGGAGTCTATTTCATTGATGGGGCTTCGCCCCCTCAGACCCCTGCGATGCTTCATGACTTCGTGCGTTTGTATTAGTACTACTACGTTATGTCATCGCGAGCAAAGCGTGGCGATCTCCGGGCGGAGGTGACTCCCCTCCCTGAGATTGCTTTGCCTACGCTCGCAATGACTGGTGGCGGCAGGCATTCCGCAGCACGTAACGTAGTAGTACTAGGGACCTGCCGCCCTAGCCCGCGCATTGGGTAACGAAGTAATAAGCTGTCTCAATTCTGGAAGAAATAGAATTTCCGGCCTCACTGCGGAGGGCGGGGAATTCGCGTTTTCAATTTGACGAATTTAACATTTAGATTTCCTTGATATTTGATGATTGTTCTTTGAAACTTGGCGGTGAGGGTGGGTTGTGTGGACACCGGGGTTAAATCTTTGTAACGATTTGTTCCATGAAAGTACGGGCTATTGACAAAGCGCGTATGCGATGATAGTATCTCTGTGAAGCCACCAACAGATAGTGGTGAGCTAATTTAACAACCGAACCTGACATCAGTCGCTTGGATCGGACGTGACCGAGACGGCAAAAAACGGGAGTATCGAATGCCCTTTCTGGCTGTGTCGGAGAGGGCATTATTATTTCCCGACATAGTCGGAGGTGAGGTAATATGCTGAAACTGGGATTTATTGGCGCGGGCACCGTCGGCAACGCTTTAGCCATCAGGCTCAGCGAAAAAGGATACTCTGTCGTCGCCGTTTCCAGTCGTACCCGGGCTTCGGCGGAAAAACTGGCTCAAGCGGTCAAAGGTTGTCAGGTATACAATACCAGCCAGGAAGTTGCCGATGCCGCTGACCTCGTCTTTATCACCACCCCGGATGCCGCTATACCCATTGTAGTTTCAGAGATACGCTGGCATAAAGGGCAGAGCGTAGTTCACTGCAGTGGCGCTGATTCTACGGAAATCCTCTCCGAGGCAAGCAAACAAGGCGCACATACCGGTGCCTTCCATCCCCTTCAGACTTTCGCCGGTGTCAAACAGGCAATACAGAATATCGCCGGCTCTACTTTTGCCATCGAAGCTGAAGAACCGCTCAAAACCACCCTTAAAGAACTGGCAGAAGCGCTCAACGGTAACTGGATTGAGCTTAAAGCCAACGATAAGGTCATCTATCATGCCGCGGCGGTAACCGCCTGCAACTACCTGGTGACCCTGGTCAAGCTGGCAGACGACCTCTGGCAGACGTTTGGCGTCCCCCGCGACCAGGCAACCCGCGCGTTGCTTCCCCTCCTTAAAGGCACGCTGAATAACATCGAGCATCTCGGTATACCGCAATGCCTTACCGGACCCATCGCGCGTGGTGACACGAATACAGTCAGGAAACACATCGAGGCTCTTCGGAAAGAGGCGCCGGATGCCCTTTCCACGTATTGTGAGCTGGGTATCCAGACCATCCCGATTGCGCTGGCAAAAGGCAAAATCGATGAAAACAAGGCGGATGAGCTCCGTGCTTTACTCAAAACCGGATTCAGGCGGCGTGTCCGCGAATTATCCGAGAGTGTACCGGATACCAACCGCGGCTATGTCGACGCGCTTCCCGTGCTATAAGCCTTTTTAACTTGAGGGGCTAATGAAGATAAAAATAATGAGAAAAGCGGCGGGCATATTTTCTGTGGCGGTTTCCTTAGCATTATTACTATCGGGATGCGCCGGTGACCTCGGGAAACTTCTAGACCTGGATAAAAAAGTCACGGAGAATATGAGCATCGACCAGGTGAATGCAATGCTCACTCCGGACCTCAAACGGGTAAGTATTCTATACCAGGCTGAGAATATTGGGCGCAGTGACAAAGGCTGGAGGGTGACCTCTAAAGAAGGTGGTTTCAAACCCGGTGAGAAGGGCGCTTACCAGGTTTTGATTATAAAACCAACTGCCCCGGGCAGTAAACATTACATCGTCTTTTTCAAGGGTGACGCCACGATGGGGAAATCCTGGTTCAACTCTCAAGCTTCAGGGGTAATCGAGAGGATACTACAGGGTATTAAACTAACCAACTAAGTTCAGGACACGGAGGCTAATTGTTACATGAGAATCATGCTGAAAAGCAAAATCCACCGGGTGACGGTGACAGATTGTAATGTCAACTATGAGGGCAGTATCACCATCGACCGTAAACTGATGAAGGCGGCCGATATACTATCATATGAGCAGGTGCATGTCCTCGATGTTAACAATGGCGCCCGGTTGACGACTTATGCCATCGAGGGTGAGGATAAAGAAATTTGCCTCAATGGTGCGGCTGCGCGCCTGGTGCAAAAAGGTGATACCGTTATTATCCTCACTTACTGCCATGTTAACGAAGAGACCGCCCGCCTTTTCCATCCGAAACTGGTCTACGTTGATTCTGCCAATTGCCTCACCGCCACTAAAGGTGCTATAGAAAAGATACTATCATAATGGTGGGGGAAGATAGGGAATTAGATATTAGTATTCATTGCTGTCCGATATAATTGGAATTCGGTGTTTTGGATGGGTTTTTCACGCCTGATAGATGATGAATCGGGGGATTCCCATTTTCCACCCGCCTGCGGCGGGAGGTCCAGAGATAATAATTACAAATGCTGTCCAAAACGCTTCAATTCGTAGGGTGGGTGGAGTCTCGCCGAAAACAGGAAATAATCTGATTTGGAGATTCGCTTTGAAATGTAATCTCAGACGAGTGACTTATCTCAAACCAAGAGACGAAACCCACCAAAGACCACAAGTTGATTAACAGCAATGTTGCTGGTAGATTTCACCCACCCTACAGTTTAAAACCTATCTTGGACAAGAGTGCTGCCATATACTGAAAAGCAACGCGGCTTAACTCTGGATACCAGCCTTCGCTGGTATGACAAAGGTGGTGGTGTTATGTCGGCAGATACAATAGTACTCGGATAGACTTGAGGAGCAAACCGATTTTGGACAAGAATGATTAGTATTTAGAATTTTCTCTTGAGGAGGTGGACCATGCCAGCTAACCGGGTCACTATCAACGATATCCGGGAAATGAAACAGCGGGGCGAAAAGCTCACCATGCTCACCTCCTACGATTACTCCACCGCCCGGATTGTCGATAAAGTCGGTATTCCCCTCATCCTTGTTGGCGATAGCTTAGGAATGGTCGTCCTGGGCTACGAAAACACCCTCCCGGTGACCATGGACGTAATGATTCACCATTCTAAAGCCGTTGTCCGCGGTACGGAGCATGCGCTTATTGTTGGCGATATGCCGTTCATGACCTACCACGTTTCCGTGGAAGAAGCTTTGAAAAATGCGGCGCGATTCATCCAGGAAGCGGGCACGCAGGCGGTCAAGCTCGAGGGCGGTGTAACGGTGGCGGACAAGGTCAAGAGAATGGTCGAGTGCGGTATCCCGGTGATGGGGCACATCGGTCTGACGCCGCAATCGGTCAACCAGTTCGGCGGGCATAAGGTCCAGGGAAAATCGGTAGAAGTGGCAAGGAAACTGCTGGATGATGCCGTGGCACTGGAGCAGGCAGGGGCGTTTTCTGTTGTCCTCGAAAGCATACCCGCACGTCTCGCCAGCCTGATTACAGAACGGATTTCTATTCCCACTATCGGCATTGGCGCCGGTCCGGGTTGCGATGGGCAGGTGCAGGTCATCAACGATATCCTCGGCCTGTTCTCGGAGTTCGTGCCGAAGCACGCCAAACAGTACGCGCATCTTCTTGACATAATGACACAGGCAATCACGGACT